>CAZVDJ010000012.1:0-21845 GCA_964626245.1 uncultured Gemmatimonadaceae bacterium | reverse complement strand
CGTGCACCTCGCCGTCCTCGAGCCGCAACTCGACGTCGTGCACGTGCCACGGCGCGGCAATCCCCAGCAGCCGGGCATACAGTTCGCGATCGCGCATCGCCCCAACCTACCGCCAACTCCGTCCACCCACAGCGGCCTACCACCCACACGAACTCCTGAAGCGCCAGTTTTTCTTCACGCCCTGGCATGCCATCGAGGCGCGGCTCGGGCTTGGTGCGCTCAATCCGCGCACCGTGCAGTGACAACGTTCACGGTTGATCATGGTGCAAAATGAGTCGCATCCGATTGCACACCGTCTACAGGTGGGACGCGCGAGGGCCAGGGAAGTGGGGTTTGTCGGTCCTCGCAGCATGGAGCTGTACGTCGTTGACGACGTCACAGCCGCGTTCTCTTGAGCTCCGAGTGCTTCAGGATACGGTGTACGCGACGTCCACTGTGACCTCCGTCGCGGCCGTGATACCCCTGCAACTGACGAATAGTTCGCGAGAACGCGTCTTCTTTACCGTTACCTGCGGGGTAACGCTGGAGAGGCTTGTCGATGGAGAGTGGAGGGGTGTTTGGTCGCAGGTCTGCGTTCAGGGGAGCCCCCCTCTCTCTCTTCGATCGGGAGAGCAGCTGAAGACGAGCATCGAGGTCGTTGCCATCCGTGGAGGGAGTCCTGCACTCACTCCGAGCTTCGTGTCTGGGAACTACCGGATCGCGGTGCCATCGGGAGCACGAAGCGCTGAGGGCGGGATACATGTGGAAGGACCCGTGGCTGATAGAGCATCGCCTTCGTTCGCGCTCATTATTCCCCGAGATCCGTGACATCAAGCGACGCCTGGTGGCGCGCGATTCGGTGGCCAACCTCCTGGTCACGCGCATCGGCGAGATTCACGACGCGGTGAACCGCGTGCGCGACCTCAAGACGCAGGTGCAAGGGTTCGTCACGCGCACCAAGGAGGCCGATAGCGCCAAGGCGATCGGGGCAATGGGGGGGACGATCGTGAAGAAGCTGGAGACCGTCGACCCAAAGCTCACGACCAAGGCGCAGAACGGGCAGGACATCATCAACTACGCCAACGGGATCAACGGGCAGTACGGCTTCCTGCTGGGGCAGGTGGAGGGGAACCCGGAGCTGACGCAGGGAATCCGGGACCGGTTGGCTGATCTGGAGAAGTTGTGGACGGCGTTGCGCGCCGAGGTGGAGACGATCGAGAACGTCGACATCGCGGCCTTCAACCGGTTGCTGCAGGCGAGCAAGGTGGACGGGGTGATCGGGAAGAAGAAGCCGGGGACGGTGATGTGAGCTGAGACGGGAGACGGGAGACGGGAGACGAGAGAGGGGGGCGCCGCAGGAGGGGTGCTCCCCTCGCGGGCTCCGTGAGTTATCGGCATGTCTTCCTCCTTCTTGTCGGCATGTCGCGCCGCGCTTCCGCCGGCCCCCCCTGCCTAACGAAATCATGAGGCCGATTTCGGGGGCCCAGTCTGTGGCCGTGGAGGTCATGCCGAACGCGTTGTTCAGCTTGAGCACGACGCGGGGGGCGAGACGCACCTGCGCTTCGGTTATCCATTCCACCTCGCCCTCCGTGCCCTCCACCCCTGCATAGAGCAACAGTCGCGAGTTCACGCGGCGCACGTATTCCAGCGCGTACTCGCCCAGCTCCAGTGCCCCTCGGGCGCTCGTGTACTCCACGGCAGCGCGCACGGTGAAGGTGCCGAGCGACGTTCCCTTGATCCATCCGGTGCCTAGCTTGTACTCCCAGGTTGGAGTGCCGATGAGCGGTTGGTCGCGCTTGCGCGGGCTCACCAGCTCCAGGTAGCTGAAGAGTTCCGGGCGAGTTGCCGTCTCGTCGGTCCAGCGGACGCGCACCTGCCCTTCCACGTCGCCCAGCCCTGATGCCTGGAGGATGGCAGGTTGTGCCGACGGATCATCGGGCGCCTTTTCGAGCCGGGCATTGATGACCGCGGCCTCGAACTCCAGGGCCACCCGGTGGCTCAGGCCATAGGCCACGAACAGCAATCCCTCGTTGGCGGTGTATCGCCCGCGAAAGGGCTGCTCGAGCCCGTAGCCGAACTCGAACGGCTCGTACTCCAGATTGCGATCCACGTACCGTTCGAAGAATGGATAGACGAGCAGCTCGCCCTTCTGGATGTAGGTGCCGAACATCGACGTCGGCTGCCCCCGTCCGCGATCGCGCAGCCAGGAAGCTTCCTGCGCATGCGCGGCGGTGCCGATCGACATCAGGAACGCCGCGAGGGTGATTGAACGAAAGAATCCGGCGGAACGCATGCCGCACCTCCCGTGCGCGCGAGAAACCGGGGTGTCCTGCTCAGGAGGAACACGCGACGGGGTGCGTTTGTGACACCGACGCGGCGTTCCACCGGTGCGAAGCGTTACAGCGTGACCTTCTTGCGCGACGCCAGCAGACGACTTGCCACGCTGGGCGAATAGCGCAATGTTCGACGGCATGACCGCCCTGTCGGCCTTCCTGTTCTGGATTGCGGCCGCAGCGGATACGAGTCGAGGCGTACTCCGCCTCCAGGTGATCGACGCGATGAGCGACGTGCCACTTCCGGGCGCCGTCGTCTCGCTCCCTGACCTCGCCCGCGTCGGCGTGACGGACGCACGTGGACGGATCGCGTTTCACGAGGTGGCGGCCGGGCCGCAGCACGTCGCCGTGCGGCGGCTGGGCTATCGCCCCGCAAGCTTGCACGCCCTTGTCGGAACAACCGGAGCGCTGGAGCTGACCATCGCCCTGGACCGGGTGGCCGAGCGACTGACTGGCGTGCACATCGACGCCGCGCCGATGGTCACCATGCGCGACGAGTCGCCGTCGCCTGTCGAGGTCGGATCGCGCGTGCTCTCCCGGTCCGCAATGCGGCAGCACCCGCTCCTGGGCGAGCCCGATCCGCTCCTTGCAGCTGTCGGTGGCCACGTGTCGGCGCGCCCGGAAGCGGCGGGTGGATTGCACCTGATGGGCGGGACGGCGGACCAGGTCGCGTACCTGCTCGATGGCATCCCGATCGTCTCACCGTTTCATGCCGGGGGCATGCTGTCGGCGCTCAACATCGACGCGCTGGACCGTGTCGTGGTCGATGTCACCCCACGGGCATCGTCCACGATCGACGCCCTGGGCGGGATCGTGGCGTCGACAACGCGCGCCGCGCCGGGCGAGCTGCGCTGGAGCAGCGGTCTCTCGGTGACGCATTCCCGGCTCACCCTCGAGTCACCGCTTCCGATGGACGGTTCCGGACTGCTGGCGAGCGGACGCCTGCTCACGCCGGGGCTGCTTGGCCAGGCACGTGAGGCGGCGCAGCTCGACGCCGATGCGGGCGACCTCCTCGTGCGACTCCTGTCACGCGTGCACGGAGGTACGCTGCGCATGGTGGCATTCCGCGCGCAGAACGACGTGTCGCTGCCGAGCCAGGTGGTGGACCGCGACGACGACGCCTCACCACCTCGGAGTGAGCTCTCGTGGCAATCGACATCGCTCGGTGCCACATGGGAACGCAGCGGTGCAACGGGCGGCCTGGCGCTGTCCCTCTGGCGTGCGGGCGGACGTGCCGACGCCACATGGCTTGGCGACGCCAGCGCGCCGGTGCTGGCCTGGCGGCTGGACGAACGCGGCGTGCAGGCAGGCGGCGCCCGCCTCGCGAATGGGCATCGCTGGTCGCTGGACGCGCGTGTCGTCGAACGTCGCACCCCCTACATGGGAGAAGCGACGGGCCACCCGGGACTGCAGCGAACGGGCGCGCCTTCCGTGCTGGCCACCCTCTCCCCGCAGTGGTCCGTGTCGCTCGATGGCGGGCACTCTATCTCCCTTGGGGGCGCGGCGAGTTGGCACGCGGGACGATTCCATGCAGCGCCGCATGTGGCGTGGACGTGGCGTCCGATCGAACGGCTGGCCGTCCTGACCACCGCCAGCCGTCGATACCAGTTCCTGCAATCCCTGCGTAACCCCGAGTCGCCGGCGGCCTACGTCTTTCCCGCGGAGCCGTTGGTGACGGCGCGCGGCGGCATCCCTGTCGCGCGCAGCGACCAACTCACGTCGACGGTCGAGTGGCGTCAGGCTCCCGGGTCGGTGGTGCAACTGCGCGCCTGGTCGCGGCGGCTCAGCGGCCTCGTACTCGCGGCGGTCGGCAGCGGCCTCCCGATGGTCACCTCACGTCCCGTGGTTGGCCAAGGATCGAGCATGGGAGTTTCGCTCGACCTCTCGGCATCGCGTGCGCACTGGGGATTCGTGGGCAGCTACGGCGCGCAGCGCGTGCGACACACGGCGCGCGACACGAGTTGGCAGCCGGAACACGGCACGGCCCACACGCTGGACGCCGGAGTCATCGTCTATCCCCATCCGACAGCGTCGCTACGCGTTGGGGTGGGAGGAGGCGTGGGGCGCCGCTCGTCGACGTTCGCGGGGCCCTTCGAATGGGAAGCGTGCAATCTGCGCGACCGTGGCTGCGAGTTTGCCGGGGCGCCGTTTCAGCGCACTGACCCGCTGGGGCGCACTGTCCTCCCACGATACCTGCGCGCCGACATTGGGGCGCGGAAGCACTGGCACCTGAACGCCGGCGGACGGGACATGCTGGTGGCGGCGTTCGCCACCTGGACCAACATCTTCGATCGCGCCAACGTGCTCACAGTGGTCCGCGACCCGCGCCTCACGGTCGCGCAGCCGGTGTCGATGCGGCCGAGTGCCCCACTCGTGCTCGGGATGGACTGGAGTTTCTGAAGACGACGGGCAACGCGCAGGCGAGTTGTCCGCCACGTGTCACGAAACGCCACCGTCACGGGTTCCTTGAGGTGACTCGCCGAGTGGAGTGCAATGAACGCGATGGTGCCGCACAAGACGGTCGCGATCGGGCGTGACGCCGGGAGCACCATGGTCACCACGGATTTCGTGGCCGCGTTCGATCGCTTGTTTGCGGAGCATCATGCCCGGCTGCACGCGTACCTGCTACGGATGAGCGGTGACGCCGATCTGGCCGCCGATCTGGCGCAGGAGGCGTTCGTCCGACTGTATCAGCGCGGGAGTGTGCCCGATTCGTGTGCCGCCTGGCTGGTGAGCGTCGCCAACAACCTGCTGCGTAACTCGGCGCGGCAGTCGGCGCGCCGCCGTCAGCTGCTTGCGACCGCGGACAGGTCGTCCACGGACACGGGGCGCGGAGACCACGCTGCGCAGCAGGAAGAACGCCGCCGGGTTCTCGCGGTGCTGGCGGCACTTAGGCCTCGCGAACGGGAGTTGCTCGCCCTTCTGGCCGCCGGCTATCGGTACCGCGAGATGGCGCAGGCGTTGGACATTCCGGAGGCCAGCGTGGGAACGCTGCTCGCGCGCGCCAAACGCGCCTTTCGGTTCCGCTACGGAGAAGGCGATGAACCATCCTGACGAGGGTACGATAGAATCATTGGTGCACGGCGAGCTGGCGCCAGACGATCGGGCCGCCGTCGATGCGCACCTGTCGGCGTGCGTGGACTGCCGGGCTCGGCGAGACGAGGCGCGGGAGAGCGACCGGTGGGTGATGGAGCGACTGGCGGTACTGGAGGGGCCAGCGCCCTACACGAGTGCTTCACGTACACGCGCGATGGCACGTCACCGGGAGTCACACCGCGGGTGGCGGCGCGCCGCGGCGATCGTGGCATTGTCCGCAGGATCGGGAGCCTTGTTCGCCATGCCATCGGTTCGGGCGTGGCTGCGCCAGATTGCCTCGCCCGGCGTCGAGTCGGCCCGTCCAGCGGAGCTGGGCGCGTCCGCACCCTCAGCCGCCGGCCAAGGGCCGGCGATCGCCTCGTCGAGTGGGGTGTCGGTCGAGCCTGGCCCTCGCTTCGTCATCGTCCTGGACGTGAGGCCGGACGAGGGTCGCCTGCGCATTCGCGAGAGCGATCGGGCCGATCTGCTGTTTGTGGCGCACGGACCACCCGTTCGGCTGGAGAGCCGAACCACCGGAATTCGGGTATACAGCGCTGGGGCGCGCTCCGACTACGACATCGAGGTGCCCAGGTCAGCGCGCGACGTCGAGGTACGGGTGGGCGAAACGTCGCTGTACCGGCGGCTGGAGGGGCGGTGGGTGCAGTCGGTTGCTGAACCCGACGCTGAGGGATGGCGTGTCTCGGAGCTTGGCGCCCGGCGACGAGACTGAAGGTCGGGGTGGGCGCAGATGTCGGGGGTCCCCCTGCTATCTTTCCGCCCCGCCCGTCGCTCGCACCGGCCCGCTCATCACTCAACAACTGCCGTGTCCCGTTCCTTCATCTCCCCCGTCTCCGCCGAGCGCTGGTCCCGCCCGTGGGGTGTGCTCGTAGCGGTTGCCGCCGTCTCGCTGGCGGCGGCCTGCGGCAGCGATGACCCGGCCAGCCCGACCAATCCCGGCCGTCTGGAGAAGGTGGGAGGGGACTCGCAGTCGGTGGTGGTGGCGGCGACCATTGCGCAGCCGATGGTGGTGCGGCTCCTGGCCGAGAACGGGAATCCCCTCTCGGGATCCACCGTGACCTGGGCGCTGGCGAGCGCGACGAGCGGAGTGCTGGCCGGCGTCTCGAGCACGACAGACGCCAACGGACGCGCCACGATGGCGTTCACGGCGGGGACCATCGCCGGGTCGGCGACGATCACCGCCACGGCCGGGGTCCTCGCGCCGATCGCCTTCACCCAGAAGATCGTGGCAGGACCCGCGACCTCACTCTCCAAGGCGATTGGCGATGGGGTGGCGGCACTGGCAGGGGCGGGGGTGCAGCTCTCCGTGCGGGTGGTCGACACCCACGGCAACCCGGTCTCCGGCGTGTCGGTGGCGTACGCGGTAGGGCCGGCGGGCGGAACGCTGAGCGCGGCCACCGTCGAGAGCGACGCCAGCGGGCTGGCGCGGGTGACGCTCACGCTGGGTGCAAGCCCGGGCGAGTACACCGTCACGGCGAGGAGCGGAACGCTCCCGGCTGCGACCTTTCGGGTGACCGCGATCTAGCGGCGGCCGGCCCGGGCGCTGCGCGGTTGCGCCTGCTGTGAGGGTGGGACGGGCCGTGGTGTGTCGGGAAAGCGGGACCGACGTAGCCCCCACCGTCGGTACGTCACCCGATCCCGGAGATCCGCACCATGCAACGCTCCCTTCGTACCGGCCTGCTGATGGCCGCGGCCCTGTCGGCCAGTGCCTGCGCCGACTTCCTGTCGTCCGGCTCGCCGGAGCCGCAGCTGAGTGACGCCCTCACGGCGGCCTTCAGCACCGTTCCCGTCGACTTCTCCAACGCCTCTACGAGTTATGCCGGCGACTCGGATGGCGTGTCGTCGCTCTGGCTTCCTGGCGCCAACGCCCGCGCCTTCGGCCGCACCGGACTCATGGGCGGCGGTCTCAACGACAACTTCGCCGGCGCCCTGTCCGCGGGCCGGGGCTTCGGCCATCACGGCCCCTTTGGCGGCCGAGTGGCGGGTGGTCGCAGCTGCGACGGTGCGTTCAACGCCAGCACCGGTTGGTTTGTCTGCGCGCCCGTCACGCGCAACGGCGTGACGATCACGCAGCAGATGCAGTACAAGACGACGGCCGGCGCGATCCAGCAGGCGTTCGACACCGCCACGACCAACTCGGTGCAGGTGCAGACGACGGCCAACGGAACGATCAGCTTCGTGCGTGATTCCACGCGCGGGCCAGCCTGGGGCGGGCGCAAGGGACCGCCGCACATCGGGCGCCTGGTAGGCGACTCGACCACGATCCTCACGGCCAACACCACCCTCAATCATCGCAGCGACCGCACCGTGACGGGGCTCGCCTCGGGGAGCACGCAGCGCACGGTGGCGGGGACGTCGCAGGGCGAGGAGTCGACCACCGGGACGTCGAGCAAGGGGAACTTCACCGCGCGCCGGGTGGCCGCCGATACCACGCGCGGCCTGGTGATCCCGATCGTGGATGGGAAGAAGACCTATCCGACCGCGGGCACGGTGATCCGCGTGATGTCGGCCACGGTGACCTTTGCCGGCGAGGCGGCGGTGACGGCGAACCGCCGGGAAGTCATCACCTATGACGGCACCGACGTGGCCAAGATCGTGATCACGATCAATGGCGACACCAAGAACTGCACCATGCAGCTGCCGAGGGGACGGTTGAACTGCGGCTAGCTACCCGCCGCTGAACACGAACCCCCCACCGGCCGTTCCGGTGGGGGGTTCGTGCGCTCACTCACCTGGGTCCACGATCTGGGCGAAGCGCTTCATGTTCTCGGTCATCGCCACGGCATTCAGCCGCCACCGGTTGGCGATGCTGTTCCATACCTTGCCGTTGTAGGCCCGCGCCGCGCGGTAGCCCGCCGCCCGCACCGCCGAGTCGCCGGCTGCAGCCACCACGCCGAACGGATACGCCAGGAACTCGGTGGCGCTCGCCCCGAGCTTTTCGGCCAGGCGCTCCCGGCTCCCCGTCACCTCGGCGTGCATCTGCTTCGCGTCCTTCATGCGATCCACGCGCACGTGCAGCGACGTGTGCGACCCCACGGTGAACCCGGCTTGTTGCAGCTCGCGGAGCTGCGCCCAGGTGAAGTACCGCGGGTTGCGGTCCATGGCGTGGGTGAACGGAAAGAAGGTGGCGGTGAAGCCGTGCTTCCTGAGGACGGGAACGGCGTGCTGGTACTGGTTGAGCCGCCCATCGTCGAAGGTGATGACCACCGCCTTGGGGGGGAGCGTGCGCTTTCCCTCGAGGGCGTCGACGAGCGCGCCGAGGGAGACGACCGGGATCTTGCGGTCCTTGAGGAACTGCATCTGCGCGGCAAAAACCTCGGGACGCATGGTGAGGTCGGCCGCGCGAACCCTCCCCGCCTCGGCGGCGGGCTGGATGTTGTGATAGACGAGGATCGGGACGCGCAGGGAGTCGGGGGGACGCTGCGCGGGGGCGGGCGAGGGATGGACGAGGACGGCGAGCACGATCCAGCGCGCCGCGCGGCGGGACGCGAGTATGGGAAGCATCGAGAGAACGGTCGAGGAAGCGGTCAGGATGAGGACGAGCCGACGCCGGTGCGCGGTACGTCGCGCCACCCCCGAGCACGGCTCTCCCGGGAAGGATAACTCGCCGCCCACCCCGGCCGCGGTAGATTCCCCCTCCTCGTCTCCCCGTCTTCTCGCCTTCTCGTCTTCCGATGTTCGGTGCCCACGTACTGATGCGCTCCCTCGCCGCCAGCGGCGTGGAGATCTGCTTCGCCAATCCCGGGACATCGGAAATGCACCTGGTGGCCGCGCTCGACCAGGCACCCGATATCCGCCCGGTGCTCACGCTGCACGAGAACGTGGCGAGCGGGGCGGCGGATGGATGGGCGCGCATGACCGGGCGTCCGGCAAGCACGCTGCTGCACCTGGGACCTGGGTTGGCCAACGCACTCGCCAACCTCCACAACGCGCGCCGGGCCGGGACGCCGATGGTCAACGTGGTGGGAGAGCACGCGAGCTACCACGTGGCCAACGATCCGCCGCTGGCGAGCGACATCGCGACGCTGGCGCGAACGGTGTCGGGGTGGGTGCACACGGTGTCGAACGCCGACGAGCTGGGGGCGGCCGCGGCGCAGGCCGTCGCCGCGGCACAGGGGCCGCCGGCCACCATTGCCACGTTGATCGTTCCGTCCGACGCGGCGTGGGCGTCCGTCGCCGATGCTGCGCCGGTGCGTGCACCCGCAAGCACCGCCGGTCGTGCACCTGACGGCGCGGCGATCGACTCGGCGGCACGCGCCCTCTTGTCCGGCGAGGCGACCGTGATCCTGGCCGGCGGGCGCGCGATGCACCCTGACCTGCTGGCGCAGCTGTCGCGCGTGGCCGGCGCCAGCGGCGCACGCCTCTGCTGCACCCCCTTCACGGCGCGCGCCCGGCGCGGTGCCGGGAGCGTTGCGGTGGAGCGCCTTCCCTACTTTCCCGAGATGGTGGCGCAGCTCCTGGCGCCGGTGCGCCACCTGGTGCTGCTCGATGCACCACCGCCGGTGGCCTTCTTTGCCTATCCCGGTCAGTCGGTGGGGCTCGTTCCGGAGGGATGCACGGTGCACACGCTGGCCGGCGCGAGCGACGACCTGTCGGCGGTGATCGCCGCGTTGGTGGACGCCACGGGCGCGGCCCGCCAGGCGCCAACGCTCGTGCCGCGCGTGGAGCTTCCAGCGGCGCGAGGGCCCGTGACGCCGGAGGCCCTGGCGCAGACGCTGGGCGCCGAGCTTCCCGACGAGGCGATCGTCTGCGACGAGGCGATCACGAATCGCTTTCCCGCCCTGGTGGGGACGCTCGGCGCTCGCCCGCACGACTGGTTGTGCATCACCGGCGGGTCGCTGGGGATCGGGATGCCGCTCTCGCTGGGTGCGGCGCTCGCCGCGCCCGGGCGCCGCGTGGTGAACCTGCAGGCCGACGGAAGCGCGATGTACACGCCGCAGGCGCTCTGGTCGCTGGCCCGCGAAGGGGTGGACGTCACCGTCGTGCTGCTCAAGAACCGCCGCTACCGCATCCTGGACCTGGAGCTGCAGCGCTTGCAGCTCACGGACGCCGCGCGCGGCCGCGCGCTCACCGACCTGTCAGGGCCGGCGATCGACTACCTGCAGCTGGCGAGAGCCATGGGAGTGCCCGCCACGCCGGTGACGACGGCGGAGGCCCTTGCCGATGCGATGCGCGCGTCCTGCTCCGAGGCGGGCCCTCGGCTGATCGAGGTGGAAATGGCGGGGTAGGGGGACCACGTGCTCCGCGGGCTACGGGGTGGCGCCGTGAACGTCGCGAATTTGGCGCGCCACCGGTGCGACGAAGTTATCGTCATCCCAGTACCTGCCATGGCTCGCAGGCGACCACGACGTGAGGACTCCCCCTACGTTGATGGCCACATCCGAGTGCACGACTCGAGCGTAGGACGGATCAAGCGAGCGAAGCGGCCACCCCATCACGTCGTCCGGATCGTAGTAGTTGGTCCAGCGGGCAACGCGCCGGAGCGCGTCGGGAAGCTGAGGCGCGGGGAACTCGATGGCTTCCACTTGCGGTAGGGCAAGTGAGAAGAGCGGGATCGTGCAACCGAACGTCACGAAGCCGCACAGCGTCTGCATTCGCTCCAGCGGCGTCTGGCCAACCTGCAGCGCGTTGTTCCGTTGTTCGTTCCAGATGTAGTCCGACATGATCGTCGCCCCGAGCGAGTGCGCGAGCACGATCAGGGGGAGATCCTCTCGACCTGCGGTCGCTTGCAGTCCGCGCAGCCCCGCAAGGATCTGCTGGTGGATGGCTCGATACGTACCCTGGTTCGTCCCCTCGTTGCGGCGGTAGGCGACCGCGTCGGCGAACGAGTACAGAAAGAACCGACGGACAGGTCCCCAGTCGAGATCGTTCTCGCGACTCATGCGATCCCAAAGGTCCCGCTGCGCGTTGTTGAGCACGCCGGCCCAGTATCCGCTGCCCCAGACGACGTCATCTGCGGGTACCCGCAGCTTACGGAGTCGCCGCTCCATGTCAGCAATGAACTTGGCGCCAAAGGAGGGTGACTGATCACCCATGCCGTGCACCAACAGTACTCCGAGCTTTGCTGCCATGCGCACATCCTCCCGTCCGAATCCACGCCTTGAGCGAGCACTCAAGATTCAAGACGGCCATACAGTGCAGATTTGTCAGCAATGGGGGGCACTTTCGCCTACGCGAACTCCCCCAACTCCGCCAACGCCAGGATCTGCGGCACGTCGTTCGGGTTGCGCGCCATGCGGAAGGCCCACCGCCCGTAGCTCCCCTCGGCGTTCACGGCCTTCACCCATCGTTGCCCCGCCGCCTCCTTCACCTCGGCCAGCGGATCGTAGCCCTTGGTCTCCAGAATGAGGTGCACGACGGGGTCGGTCGCCAGGCGCACGATGAAATCGGGGATGAACTCGTGCGCCTCGCCCTCCACCTGATACGGAATCGCGAAGCCGAGCCCGGCGTTCTTCACGAAGGCACTGACGATGCGGTGAGTATCCAGGCGCTGCGCCGTCGCCTTCTCCCAGCGTGAGTCGGGAATGGCGAAGTTCACGTGACTGCGCCGGACTTCGTACGGCTCCTTGCTCGTCCAGTAGTCGACCTGCGCGGTAGACCCTTCCTCGCGCCCCGCGAGGTATCGAGGAAGCTCCACTGGCTCCCCTTCCAGCATTGCCGGACGGATACCGTTCAGAAGACGCGACCGCATGTCCGAGTAGAACGGAGCCAGAAAGACGTCGTCGACCTCGTACTCACCTTGTGCCTCCACGCGTTCGCGCACGAAGTGATCCACGATGCGATACATCTGCGGGAAGATGAGCTGCGCCGGTGCCTTGCTGGGGTCAGGATTCAGGTAGGCAGCGGTGAGATCGCGCGCCAGTTCGAACATCCGGCTCTGCAGGCGCCGTGAGAGACGGTACTGGCGCAGCGTCACCTCGCGCACCTGCCCCACCCCGAAGGTCGATGGTGCACCGCTGGAGTCGGGGACGTAGCGCCCCACCACCACGGACGGGGGGATGCGCATTGGGTCGAGCACGAGCTTCGGGACGGCGTCCCAGTCGACGGCGATCTTCCGCTCGATGACCTGCCGGTACCACTCAACGCGAGGAAAGCGAATCTCGAACGCCTTCCGCTCCGGCAGTGCGTACACGTGCGTGCGCTTCGTCGGCTGCGGGGCTGGCGCCCCGGCGGTGGCCTTGAAGGGGATCACCTCGAACGGGACACCCAGCACCTGCGCCACCTCTTCGGGGAGGAGACCGTCGTTGCCGGGGTCGTAGGAGACGCGGCGAAGTCCCCGCCCCACCACCTGCTCGCAGAGCAGCTGCGACATGAAGGGGCGGAGCCCCACGATGTGCGTAACCGTGTTGGCGTCCCACCCCTCGGTGAGCATCCCCACGCTCACGATGCAGCGCACGTCGCGCCCCGGTGGGTCAAGCGGGCGTTCGAGCTTGTGCGCCAGCGCCTCGAATCCGTCGGGATATAGCGATCGCCCCTGGCTGTCACGCGGCCACTCGCGCTTGCCGATGGTGTCGAGCGTGAAGCGCATCCAGCGCACCTCGTCGCCCTTGGCGCCGTCCATCTCCACCTCGTCAACGACCTTGGTGTCGACGCGGATGGTGTTGACCGCCCCGTCGCGATTGCGAAAGGCCTCGAGCGACGACTGTGGCACCCCCGGCGGAGCGTTGCCGTTGGCCAGCCAGTCAAAGGCGGCGCCGGCGATTTTCGTGTTCTTGCAGACCAGGATGAACACGGGGGGACGGTCCACGCCCGCCGCTTTCCATGCGTCATCCGTTTCCTTGTAGCTCCCCGCCATCAGCGCCAGCGGAACATCGGCGTGCTTGAGCACCGCCTCCGGCTTGGGGCTCCCCTTCTTGCTCCCGCGTTCAGCGCTGGTGAGCTGCTCGGTGATGAAGCGCCAGAGGTTGAAGTACTTCGCCCGATCGTGCCCCGTGGTGTCGCGCAGCGCGAGCTGCGGGATCTTCACCAACCCACTCTCGATGGCGTCGATGAGGCCGAAATCACTCACCACCCACGGGAAGGGGCGCGCCGTTAGCTGTCCCACGCGCCCCAGGAAGTACGGCGTCGCCGACAGGTCCACGCAGAAGTTGATCCCGCGCAGCTTGTGGATCTTGTCCAGCCCCTCGATCCAGACCGTGGCTTCCTTGAAGAAGTCCTCATCGTCACCCTCGCCGAAGAGGTCCTGCTCCTCCTCGTCCGGATCGGGACGGCGAATGCGATAGGCGTGGTGCGCCTCGTCGTTCATGACGAGGATGTTCTGCTTTCCGCCCACCGCGCGCCCAAGGACCCGCTTCACGAAGGCGGTGTCGCTCTCGACGTAGTCGGTGGAGCGGATGCGCACCGATTTCAGCGAGCCGTCGGGATGCCGCTCCGGCTCGCCCACGACTTCAACGCCACCCGACGCGACGTGGGCCTCGAACGCCTCGAGCGTCATGTAGCGCGAGCCGCGTGCCGTGGTGGTCTTCTCACCAATGACGATCCTCTCCTGGCGCACCACCGGGACCCCCGCCCGAACGACCCGCGACGCCACGCCTCCCGTCCCCGCTGGCGCCTGCGTGGCGAGGACGTGCCAGTTGGTCACGAGCACGCGTCCGCGCGCCAGGAGTGGCATCAGGTGCGCCGGCACCAGGTTGCGCGTGCGGTACAGCGACGCCTCGCCCGCCAGCGGATCGAGTTCGCGCAGACGGTCGCGGATGGTGATGTTGGGGGTGACGATGAGGACGACGTCGCTGAAGCGACCGTCGGCGCGATCGTTCACCTTGTTGAGGATGCTCCAGGCGGCGAGCATCGCCATCACCGTCGACTTGCCCGAGCCGGTGGCCATCTTGCAGGCCAGTCGCTCGAAGCCGGTGATGCCGTTGGCGCGCGCTTCCTCGGACACTTCCTCTCGCGGGACGTCGATGCCCTGCAGGAAGTCCGAGCGCGCCTCCTTGAGGAAGATGACCGTCTCGGCCGCCTCCAACTGCGCGAAGAAGAGTCGGGTACCGCGCTCCGATGACCGCCAGTGGCGCAGCAGGTCGTACGTCGTGCGCGTGACCCCCGGATAGTCCTCGGCGCGCCAGCGTCGCACCGCCTCGCGGATGATGTTGACGAGGACGAGTTCGTAGCCGCGGTCGTACGCCGGGAGCTTGCGGATGATGCCGTCGCTCTCCCAGTCAGTCCGCTGGTCGCGCGGCTGGAAGACCATCGCGGGGCGGCGTCCGTCCTTGAGCTGCGGTGAGGTTCCCTCCTGGATGAACCAGTACTTCGACGGTTCATCGTAGGGGGAGTTCTGGATGGGGGTGGCGACTTCGAAGGACATGGACGCGGGAACGGGGTTCAGCTACTGTTAGTGCGAACCGCTGACAGCGCGAACGCGTCGTAGGTGCTGGCAGTGGCGGGACGCCCATGACATGCCCCACGCGAAAGTCGGCTGCATGCCGTGTGCTCGGCGCATCGAGCCTAGCGTGGCGGTGTCATGGGCGGTCCGGCTGGTACTCGAACGCGGCTCCGGGTGACTCATCCGGGAGCCGCGTTCGCATTCGAGCGCTATCGCAAGTGCCAGCTCTTGGTGACGGCGTGGCGCTACGCTCCGACCAGCTCACCGTCCTCTTCCTCGACCTGTGCCTGTAGCGTCACCGATCCTCGGAGCGCATCGATGATCCGTTGGGCACGCTCGACTGTGATTCCATGGTAGTCGTTGCGCTCGTCGCGTGAGACCTGTGACTCGGAGACGTTCAAGCGCTCGGCGAGTTGCCGCTGGGTGAGCCCTTGCGCGATGCGTAGGCCGATGAGGATCCGGCCGATCTCCTGCAGGTCCGAGATGGGGTCGAGGTCGCCACGCTTCATGCGATCATACGCCTCGACTTCCTCCGCCAGCTGCGCGTGGAATGACTGGGCCGGTTCCATGGCGCGCGCAACCTCTTCCTGCCCGAGACCTAGCTCGGCAAGTCGCTTCTGCTGTTCGGCCATGATGCTGACGTCGTCGGCCAGCCGCTTGCGAGCCAGTTCGTACTCCGCCTGTGTGCGGATCATGTGTTGTGTCCTCGTTAGGACGTCGTCGATGGCACGACTTTCACGATTCCCTTTCGCCGTCCGTCTCCCCGGCGCTGACGGAACGCCGACGGGTACTGCAACTCATTGCCGTCGGCATCGGTGATGCCGCTCAGGAGCTCGGGAAAGTGCGGGTAGAACTCGACACGATATTGCTGCCACATCGGCAACTGCTTCTTGGTAAAGCCCTTCGCTTTCGTACGAGTGGCCGGATCCCACGTCCAGCAGCGATGTGGATTCAGCGCATTCAACTGACGCTGCAGCTCTCCGGACGCGAGGAAGCGCGGATCGACTTCGAAGTAGCCGTCGATATCGTGCGGATGAGGCTTCGCCTCCGTGAACGAACCATCCAGGTATACATGGGTAATCCCGGCTGCCCATAGCTCTCGGACAAGTACCTCGGCGTTCGTGACGAGGTGCCTTCGCCACTCCACGTCCCAGGACTCCGGGCGACTCACGACTGGCCCGCTCACGAGCAGCGATCGGTGCAATGCCTCGAAGGTCACCTCGTACGTGCCGATCGGGAGCAAACCTTCGGAATCGAAGGAATCAGGGAGGATGTAGTACACTAGAATTGACGTATATGTCAAGCTGAACGTTTCACAGAAGTCGCTCTCGATCGGGTACGAAACCGTAAGCCGTTGCTATTCAGGGAGTTGGAGATGAACGACATGTCCATTAAAAATCGAGCGTCATTTCTTTAACGCAGCCGACTCCGGTTAAAGAAATTCGAACCCGTCCAACGTCCGAACCGGCAAGGTGGCTCACTCCACCTCCCGCACCACCATCAATTCATTCCCCCGGTCATCGATCACCTTCACCGCCACCTTGCCAGAAGCCCCCGGGACGAACGGCGCACTCACCGTTCCGGCCAGGTGCTCCCACACCGAGTCGTCGTAGGTGGCCTTGAGCGCCCGCCTGAGGTTCCCCCACGCCTCGGTGCGCGGGAAGAAGGCCTGGTCCACGTGGAATGACAGCTCGTTGTAGTTCGTGTCGAGGAACCACGCCGGAACGTCGAGTCCCTCGCGCCGGTCGAGCTCCATGGTGACGGGGTCGAAGACGTCGAGCCCGCGGAACTCCACCTCGTACTGCGTGGCCTCGCCAGCCTTCTGCTTCGCTGCCTTGCGCAGCACCACATCGGGGAGCCCGCAGACGGAGAAGATCTGCGACGAGCGCATGTTCTTGAGCAGGTCGCCCATCATCACGTCGGGAGTGGCCTGCACGTAGGTGGCCGGGATTCCCATCTCGGCGGACTTCTCGACAAGCGTACGCGCGTTCGGCTGAATGGCGAAGCCGATGACGTACAGATGTGTGTACGAGCGATATTGCGCTTCGCGCCCGGCTTCGTACACGAGTTTCTCGCTGATGGCACCGCTCTCGGGGCCGAAGACGATGGCCACGGGTTTGCCATCCACCAGCGCCTCCGCCGAGATGACCTTGGAGCGCGGCGGGCGGATCTGCGAGAGTTCGACCGTCTGGTTCCCCGCCAGCCGCAGCACCGGGCTCTTGCGCAGCACCTCCAGCATGCGCTCCACGAACGACCCGTGCGCCTCGGCCACATGCGGCACGCCGGAGTCCTCGACGCCGTCACCCTCCCAGTCCACCGGGGTGGGGATGGTGGCCTCGAAGACGAAGGGGCCGCTCACGCGGGTAATCCCCTTCTTCTCCTCCGGGCGATCAACCAGGACTTCCTGCGCCGGCGGCTCGTCGTTGGCGATGGACTTGAGGGTGATGTGCGGGACGATGCCGCCCACTTCCTCACCCTTGCTGTTCTGCTTGCGCTTGTAGGTGAAGCCGCCGGCCGGGCCGCGGGCGTCGTCCTTGAGTTCGTACCAGGGGTAGGTGGCGGTTAGGAGGCGCTGCCGAGCGAGGGCGAGCGGGACGCGTGAGGTGTCGATGGTGATCCAGCGGCGCCCCCACTGCTCGGCGACGTACGCCGTCGTGCCCGAGCCGCAGGTGGGGTCGAGGACGAGGTCGCCGGGGTCGGTGGTCATCAGGAGGCAGCGCTGGATGACCTTCAGGGAAGTCTGAACTACGTAAAGTTTGTCCTCGGTGAAGTTGCCAGTTCCTGTATCCGTCCACAGCGAGCTGATTCCTCGTGCAGGAAAGTCTTCGGCATACCGAACGTACTGAATACTGTTCTGGGCAACGTGAATCCGGTTAGCCTCGACGAGTCGCGCCATTCCCTCCTCGTTCGTCTTCCAACGACTTTGTCGAGGAGGAAGGAAAGACCTGCCATCGAGTTTGACCGGAAACCAGCAGGCAGCGCCCTCCCCCTTCTCACGACCCTGCCCCTGACTTGTGATGTTGTCCGGTTTGTAAACCCGTGCGCCATCAGGTACGGGAACTTCACCACGTTCCTCACGAGCGGTCATTCCCCTCGAAGTACCGTCAGGCAATCGCAGCCACCGATAGCCCGTCCTTTCGTCTGCGGAAGCGAGAACGAAAAGCGGGTGATACTTGACGCGATCTCGGTCTCTCGCAAACCACAGTAGATAATCCGTAGTGCTCGGAAGGAACTCACTCGTGGCACCTGTCGTCTTCACGAATGATACGACGCCGAGCGAGTTCTCCGGCCCAAACACCTCATCCATCAACTCCCTCACGTGGTGCAGATTCTCATCCGAGATCTGCACGAACACGCTCCCGCTCGGCGTCAACAACTCCCTCGCCAACAGCAACCGGTCGCGCAGATACGTCAGATACGAGTGCAGCCCAAGCTCCCACGTGTCGCGGTAGGCCTGCACCATCTCCGGCTCCCGCGTCATGTCGCCATCATCGTTGTGCTTCACGTCGCGCTTGCGCACAAACGGTTGGAAGTTGCTCCCGAACTTCACCCCGTACGGCGGGTCGATGTAGATCATCTGCACCTGGCCGCCCAGCCCCTCGTAGTGCAGGAGCGAGTTCATCACCACCAGCGAGTCGCCGAGCACCATGCGGTTCACCCAGCGGTCGCGGTGCTCGTAGGCGCGCAGCGTCTGGTCCACCACGCTGTGGCGCGGGTCGCTGAACAGGTCCAGCTCGGCCTGCTGCGTGCGTTCGTGCCGTTGCACGCTCTCCAGGATGGCCTTGGTGCTCAGCCGCTCGTGCACGAAGAGCGGGAGCGTCGGTACATCGAACGAGAGGCGCTCGGCCTTGCCGGTCCAGTTGAGAAAGGGGCGCCCTAACGCGGCCAGCTTCTCGGCGGCGGCCTTCGCTTCCTCCAGGGAGGTGGCGTTGCGAATGGCGGCGATGAGTGCCTCGCCCTGTTCGCGCGCGGGGTTCTGGCCGTCCCAGTCGAGCGATGGCGAGAGCGACGAGTCGTAGCGATACGTGGCCGGCGCCTTCTTCTTGCGGAACTGGGCTTGGGTGCCGACGTCGGGGCGGAGCGGGCTATCGGCGGTGGGGTGCGAGTAGTTCTGCGTAGCGACGGCGTTCGCAGGCTTGGGGGCCTTGGTGGCGCGGGCCGTCGGCTTGGCGGTGGGTGACTTCTTGCGGGCGGGCATGCGCGCGTGATCGGGGGTCGCGATTAGTCAGCAGGCCAGTTTACGCGGGCGACCACGTGCTGGCGATATGCGAGGTCGGTGATGGCACGGAAGAGGACACGGGAGTGGCTCGCCGCGTTCGACGCACCACGCGCCTTGTACAGCTCCTCATGGCAAGCGAGTAGCCACTCGGTCACGTAGCGTGCGTCTCCGAGCCAGGCGAAGTCGGCGAAGGCCAGCATCCACGGCGGAGCGTCGGTGTCCTCGGGGCGCGGGTCGTATTGGTAGCTGTCCACGACGTCAGACCCCACATGACCGCTCGCCTCGACCGTCGCGGCTTGCTGCAGGATCCCGACGCCCATCCGGCCGTGCGTGCCGGCCGTGTTGTGCCACGGCTGGAGGACCCAACGGTTGTTGATGCTGACGGCGATGATGAAGCCGTGCTTGCGAAAGGAGGTGACTACTCGCGGATCTCCCGGCTGGACACCGAGCCCTTCGACGAGGATGCGGGCTGCTTCGAGGAAATGCTCGGCCCACGGGCGCGAGGGGGCGCGGCCAAGGAAGGCGATGAGCCGCTCCACCGTGTCGTGATCCCAGTCGTCGCCCTCCTCGGGCAGTGGAAGTGCCGTGCCGGGCGGCACGTGAGCGGGCGGGGGAGCAAGTGTGCGGGCGATGGCGGCGTGTTCCGACAGTGGCTGCGCCGGCAAGGCGCGCTCGAAGTCGGCCAGTGCGTCGAGGTCAACGGGGTGTGCGTGGCTCCACAGCGCCTCGTACCAGCCGGCCAGTTGGGAGATGGTCGCTCGCTCGCGAAGCAGCACCCCTATCTCCTGCCGCTCCAACAGCCCCCGCTCTGTGAAGTTGGCCGAGCCCAGCATCGCGAGGGTGGGTGACAGCGCGACCTTGGCGTGGAGGTCGCGATAGTGGCGCACCGCTCCCTGGTGTGCCCGAATGAAGTCGATGATCCCGGCCCGTCCCGGACGGGCGAGGGCGCGCAACCACTCCTCTGCATCGGTCACGAGCCGGAATCGACCGCCAGCGCCGAGCAATCGGGCCAGCACGTCCACGGACAGGTACGGACACGCCAGGTCGACCGCCGAGCCCTTGGCCACCCGCCCCAGCGCCTCGTCGAACGGCGAGCGGCTGTCACCCCGCCCCGGTAGCTTCATCAGCAACTCCAGCGCCGCCACCTCCCCCTCCTTCCGGTCCACTGCGTCAACGGCTCAGTTCGCACGAGCACGATGGCCGACGTGCACACGGATGTCCAGCGCATGGGAGGGCTTGGTAGCGCGCGAGACGCGCACCGCGCCCAGTCACCTCATTCAGCCTGAGTATCGTGCCTCAGAATCCTGTCGTCGTGCTTATGGTCACGCTGGCGTCGCTCCTGCTCGGGGTGCTCCTCACATGGCTCACGCTCCGAGGCACGGGGACACGCCTTGCCGCCGAGCGCGATCGCGCCACCGCCGACCTCGCGACGGCCCGAAGCGAGGCGGTTGCCGCGCGCCAGGAGGCAAGCGCGGCGCAACAGGCGCTGGCGGATGCCCGCGAGGCGCTCGCCGCGCTTCGCGCCACCAGCGACGCGGAACGCCGCGCCGTCGACGAGAAACTGGCGCTCCTCGCCTCGTCCGAGCTTCGCCTGAAGGAGTCGTTCGCGTCGCTGGCCGCCGACGTGCTGCAGCAGAACGGCGCCACCTTCCTGGAGCTGGCCGGGAGCAGGCTCGGTGAGATGCGCGCCCACTCCAACGCCGATCTCGACAGCCGCAAGGCCGAGGTGGAGCAGCTCATCGCCCCGCTGCGCGAGGGGCTGGAGCGGCTGAACGGCGTGGTGGACGGGGTGGAGAAGGCGCGCATCAGCGCCTTCGCATCGCTGCACGAACAGCTGCGCGCGGTGGCCGAGGGGAGTACCCGGCTGCAGGCCGAGACGCAGAACCTCACCAAGGCGCTGCGGGCGCCGCAGGTGCGCGGACGGTGGGGCGAGCTGCAGCTGCAGAACGTGGTGCGGCTGGCGGGGATGGAGGAGCACGTCGACTTCACCGAGCAGGAGACCGTCACCGCCGACAGCGGGCGCCAGCGCCCCGACCTGGTGGTGAAGCTTCCCGGAGGAAAGACGGTGGTGGTGGACTCCAAGGTGCCGCTGCAGGCGTATCTCGATGCGCTGGAAGCGCCGGACGAATCGGCGCGGACGCTGGCGCTGCGTCGGCACGCCGCGCAGCTGCGCACGCACATGGAGCAGCTGTCGAGCAAGGCGTACTGGGACCAGTTCGCCCAGACGCCGGACTTCGTCGTGCTCTTCGTTCCTGGCGAGTCGTTCCTCTCGGCGGCCTGCCAGGCCGATCCGGAGCTGTACGAGCGCGGCTTCTCCAACCGCGTGCTGCTGGTGGGGCCGGCCACACTGGTGGCGATGCTGAAGACCGTGGCCTACTCGTGGCGGCAGGAAGTGATCGCCGCCAACGCCGAGCGCGTGCGCGACCTGGGGCAGGAACTGTACGACCGCATCGGCAAGCTGGCCGACCACGTGGAGAAGGTGGGGAAGGGGCTGCGCACCGCGGTGGAGGGGTACAACAACGCGGTGGGGACGCTGGAGTCTCGGGTGCTCGTTTCCGCGCGAAAGTTCAAGGAGCTTGGCGTGGACTCGCCGCGCGACATCCCGTTGGTGGAGCCGCTGGACCTGACGCCACGCGCGCTGCAGGCGCCGGAGTTCGAGCGCGCGCTCCCCGCGTCGACGGTGGCCGCCGCCAGCGATTCGCCAACGCACCTCTCCCGGGGCGCACCAGCGGATGCGCCTGCGCTTCCACCGGCGTCGGGGTGAGGGGAAGCGGAGCGGAGGGCATTCCCGGACTGCTGCGGCGCGCCGCGAGGGCTATATAACTCTCAGGTTATATACAGCAACCGTTGGCTGCAGTAGTCCGAAACGAATGGCCCGGCCGGTCATCCTTCCCGACTCCAC
>CAZVDJ010000011.1:0-22465 GCA_964626245.1 uncultured Gemmatimonadaceae bacterium | reverse complement strand
ATAGCCAAGGCTGCCGAGTTCTTCTCGTTCGGCACCAACGACCTCACGCAGATGACCATGGGCTTCTCGCGCGACGATGCGGGGAAGTTCCTTCCCGTGTACCTGGCGCAGGGGGTGTACGAGCGCGATCCGTTCCGCTCGCTCGACCAGAAGGGGGTGGGGCAGCTGGTGGAGCTGGCGGTGCAGCGCGGCAAGGGCTCGCGCCCCGCGCTGGAGGTGGGCGTGTGCGGCGAGCATGGCGGCGACCCGGCGTCGGTGGCGTTCTTCCACCGGGCGGGGCTGGACTACGTGAGCTGTTCGCCCTTCCGGGTTCCGATTGCGCGGCTGGCGGCGGCGCAGGCGGCGATTGCGGGATAGCCTGCCCAAGGGGGCGTGGTGCGAGGATGCGTCGTCCCGCGCCGGGATGCCGTGCACCTGCCGGAGGGGTGCGCGCCGGTCAGGGTGGCGTCGTGGTTTCCGGAAGCACCTCCGCCTTGCGCTGCCGGGTGGCGATGAGCGCGGCGATCGTCCACGTGGGGGCAAGGTCGACCACGGGAAGCAGTTCGCTCACGAAGGTTGGCAGGAAGACCCAGTTCCACCCCACCAGCGCCACCATCACCGCGCCCACCGCGACGTCGAGTGCGTCGTTGAGCGGTGAGGCGGCGCCTTGCACGAACAGCGGGAGCAACCCGAGCTGGACGGCGTCGGCGACGACCGCGAGGGCGCGGGCGGCGAGCATGCGCTGGCGGGAGAGTGGCGTTCGGGGAGAGAACATGCCGGCCGGGGCGACGAGAGGTAGACGAGCCCCGTGGATATTCACCTCGCGACGCGGATGTGGCGCTGCACGACCGCGTAGAAGCCCAGTGGTGCCTCGGTTCGTCCGAGCCGCGCGTTCCTCACGCGACTCGTCAGGCGCCCTCGGCGCTATCAGCGCGACCGACGCCACCTGCAGGCGCTGCCGCGCGATTCCGACCTGGAGGTTCGGACCACTCGGTCGGGCGCGTACCTGCTGACGATCACCCTGCTCGAATCGGGGTTGCGATCGGGAACGGGGTGCTGAGTCCCACGAAACCCTACGTTCGCCCCACGTTCCGGACTGGCGCCCTCCGCGTTCGTGCCGCTTTGTGTGCGTCGTACGCCGGCCCCGGACGCCGATCGCACCACGTCCGGCGCGCGGCGATCGGCGACACGTGGCACTACACCGGACACGCGATCGAGAGGGGTGGAGATGCGGCAGAGGAGCCTGTGGAGGGTATGTGGGGTACTGCTCGTCGTCGGTGGGTGCCGCGATGCGACCGCTCCGGTGGAGCCCGAGGCGAACCGACTGAAGTGGGGGTGGAGCGAGCCGCTGGGAACGGGGACGCCGTCTGCGCCGTCGATGTCCTGCACGCAACCGTCGGCGTTCCTTGGAACGGCAACGTGCACGGCTTCAAACATCCCACCGACGGGCAATCCCACTTGGAGTTTCGAGACTGACGCCGGCGTCCCGGTTTCCGGACCGAGCTCGACGCTGTCGTGGTCTGGGTCGATGGTGGCCAGTGGCACGGCAACGGTGACCTACACAGACGACAACGGCCAACGGCAGCCGCTGAGCGCCGGCATCAGCGTGCCCCGGCGCATGCGTAGCTGGGTGTCGGCTGTGGGTGGTTCCACGGGGCAACCGGGTGTGATCGACGTGTGCATTCAGGATGACTGGGACGGACTGACCGCGAGCAAGCTCTGCACGTCGAGCTCCGATGCCGAGCACTTTTTCATACCGAGGGTGGCCGAGCTTAGCGCCAGCAGCGGCCTTTCCGTCGGTCAGGTGGGCAGCACCGGCCCCAATGCGAACCTCCGATATGTCGATCAGATGACGGCCGGCATGGACCTGAGGACGCAGATCTCGCCGCGATACCGGACGAACGGGACGCAGTACTCGCTGGCGTTCGCTCCATCGGCCCTCACGGCGGCATGTGCGGCGGCCTCCGTGACTGGTTCGGCGAGTGTCTACCAAGCGAACGCCGTGTGCACCAGCAACGTCATCAGCTTCAACAACCTGGTCTCCTGCATCTGGAGCCATGAAGCGCGCCATATGACGGCGGGGATCGGAGCGGCGCAGTACGGTAACAACGACGTCTACGCCTTGTGGGAACCGCTTGCGCGAGAGGACGCGACGTCGCTGGTAGCCGCAGCGAAGGACGGATATGAGCTCGTGCATCTTCGCGTCCGCGGAATCATCGTCGCTGCGCACAACACCGGACCGTACACTGACTTTGACGGTTGGTGGATCACGGGTGCGGGTTGGGCGCAGTCCTACAACCAGTGGTGCTGAGGTGCCGATGCGCTTCTCTCTAGTTGGGCTGTGTGTGCTCCTCGCGTGGCTGCCGATCGAGGCGAGCTCTCAATCCCCTGCGAGTCCGCCCGCGCAAACGATTCCGCTCGCCTCTCGAGTCGCTCGTTCCATTCGCACGAACGGAAACGATGGCCGGGCACTTCCAATTCTCACGCAGGCGCGAAAGCCAGAGAGTCGCACGTTGATGGACGAGATCGCGGACACCCTTGCCGCAATCGCCATGGAGCCTTCGGTGGATGACGTGGCCAATACCCGCGCGAGGTCGCAGGCCATCAGCATCCTTCACCTCGCTGGATTGGGTGAGTCCGGCTTGCCGGGAGGAGTCCCCGGCATTCCCTACTCGGGCGCTGCGTCGAGACTGAGGCGCATCGTCGAGTCCTCATACTATCTCGATGTGCGCCAACTTGCATTGAAGCGCCTGAGCAACCTCGATCGCTCCCCCGCATTTCTGCGATACCTCCGCCAACACGCCTTGGGTTCGACTATGGTAGCGGCAATCGCCGTCGAGATTCTGGCCGATGACCGAGGGGCCGAGGGTCGTGCGATTGCACGAGAATTGTACAGAACGAAGGCGGTAATGCACGACTACGCCAAGCGCGTGCTTGAAGCACGAGCCCGCGAACGTGGCTGGTGAGTTGGAAGTCGGTCCCCGGTGCAGGGCAAGTCGCGCGACAGATAAGGCAGGCCGAAGTGTCGCCAACGCCGTGGCCGCGAGCGGCAGCCCTGCCAGGGCAGAAAGTGCGTCTCGACTCGCAGTGCGGCGGCACCCCATCGTTCTGCGCGAAGGGTTCATGGTGCTATCGCTGCTTGAGCAGAGCGAGGAATTCCTCCTCGACGCGTCTCGCTCCGCGTTCCGCGAGCGTTCGCGGCGCGACGCCCACCAGCCGCCGCGTGAACGTCCGCTTGACTGCTGCCGATCCAAAGCCTGCCGTCAGGGCCACCTGCTCGACCGACATGCGCGACGACTCCATCAACTCCATGACCCCGATTAGTCGGGACCATGACAAGATGGTGTGCGCTGTGGGCAGTACGGCCCGCCTGAGTCGAGGGGCGATCGTGGACCGGTCCACTCCGAGATGTCGCGCGAGATCTCCCACATTGCGACGGGCCAGCGTACTCGTGAGGCAGAACTCGAAGATGTCGTGACACGCTTCGGGTATCGCCGGCGCGATGCGATGCCACACGGACGCCTCGCGGCGGCGCGCGCACGCACGATCCACGGCCGCCACCAGCTCGGTCGTCGTCGCCATCGCCGTAAGCACCACCTCATCCGCTCCGGCACGCACCACTGGACTGGCGCCCTCCGCGTTCGTGCCGCTTTGTGTGCGTCGTACGCCGGCCCCGGACGCCGATCGCACCACGTCCGGCGCGCGGCGATCGGCGACACGTGGCACTACACCGGACACGCGATCGAGAGGGGTGGAGATGCGGCAGAGGAGCCTGTGGAGGGTATGTGGGGTACTGCTCGTCGTCGGTGGGTGCCGCGATGCGACCGCTCCGGTGGAGCCCGAGGCGAACCGACTGAAGTGGGGGTGGAGCGAGCCGCTGGGAACGGGGACGCCGTCTGCGCCGTCGATGTCATGTTCAGGGCCTACCGACTTCTTGGGCACAGCGTCCTGTACCGCCACGAGCATTCCGCCGAGCGGATCGCCCTCGTGGACATTCGTAACGGATCAAGGAATACACAGCGCAGGCGCGAGCTCCGGTCTCACGTGGTCGGGGCCAATGAAGTGGTCTCGGTTTTCTGAACAGGGTGGTTGAGTGGACGGCGGGTTCCCCTGGCGACATGTTCGCCACAACCCGAGGAGTCCCTGATGTCGAAACGTCCCCGTCGCAATCACGCCCCGGCCTTCAAGGCGAAAGTCGCCTTGGCGGCGGTCCGCCACGAAGGTACGCTTGCCGAGTTGGCGAAGCGCTTCGACGTCCATCCGGCCCAGATCACGGCCTGGAAGGATCAACTGCTGGCCGGGGCGGCCAGCGTGTTCAGCGCGGGCCCCGTCGAACCGCCGGTCGACGTGAAGACGCTCCACGCCAAGATCGGCGAGCTCGCGCTCGAGAACGATTTGTTAGAACACGCGCTCGGCAAGGCCGGCCTGCTGAGCGCCAAGCGATGATCGACCGGACGCACCCGCTCTCCGTGACGCGGCAGGCGGCGGCGCTCGGGATCAGTCGGGGAGCCGTGTACTACCTGCCCCGGCAGATGTCCGCCGGCGATCTCGCCCTCATGCGAAAGATCGACGCCTTGCACCTGGACTTCCCGTTTGCCGGGGCGCGGATGCTGCGCCGCCTGCTGCGCCGCGACTTTCCCGGCGTCGGCCGACGGCGGATCGGCACGCTCATGCGCCACATGGGGATCGCCGCCGTCTGCCCGCAGCCGGGCACCAGTCGCCGCCACCGGGCGCATCCCGTCTTCCCCTATCTCCTGCGACATCGCACGATCACGCGGCCGAACGAGGTGTGGGCGATGGACATCACCTACATCCCGATGGCGCACGGGTTCGTGTACCTCGCCGCGGTCCTCGACTGGGCCAGCCGACGCGTGCTGAGCTGGCGCGTGTCCATCACGCTCGACAGCGCCTTCTGCATCGCGGCCGTCGAGGACGCGCTGGCGCGCCACGGCCGCCCCGCCATCTTCAACACCGATCAAGGCGCGCAGTTCACGAGCGCCGCCTTCACCGGCCTGCTCCACGACCACGGCATCCAGATCAGCATGGACGGCAAGGGCTGCTGGCGCGACAACATCTTCGTCGAGCGGCTCTGGCGCTCCCTCAAGTACGAAGAGGTCTACCTCCACGCCTACGCCTCCGTGTCCGCCGCGACCGCGGGCATCGGACGCTACTTCACCCTCTACAACAGCCGACGCCCGCACTCCAGCTTGACCGACCGCACTCCGGACGACGCGTACTTCTGCCCGCCGCCGCTCCAGGCAGCGGCGTGACCCCCGCTCGCGATCCAGTTAACCAGCCCTGTGAGGCTGTACAGAAAAGCGGAGCCACTTCACCAATGGTTGCGAGCGGCACGGCCACCATCTACTTCATCGATCAGAACAACGAGCAGCAATCTCTCAGCGATCACATCGACGTCCCTCGCCGCACGATGACTTGGGTACCCTATGTCGGTGGCGCCACTGGACAGCCCGGACAGGGTGGAAGCCCGGCTGAGATCGATGTGTGCTTTCAGCTCGACTTTGACGGACTCACGGCCAGCAAGGAGTGCACCTCTCCCTTTGATGCACAGCAGTTCTTCATCCCCAGAGTGGCCGAGCTCGACACTGCCAAGGGGTTCTCCGCTGGCCGGATCACCGGGTCAGGTCCAAACGGCGGACTCTGGTTCGTCAATCAGATGACCGCGAAGATGGATCTGCGAACGCAGATCCACGCACGCTGGCGTAATCCTGGAGCGCCGTGGACGCTGGAGTATGCGCCAACAAGCTTCCGCAACGCCTGCAACGCGTCTGGTGTGTACATCTCGGCGTCCGTGTACCAAGCCAACGCAGTCTGCACTAGCAATCTTCCCAACTTCAATAGCGCCGTCTCCTGCCTCTGGAGTCACGAGTCGCTACACATGTCGAAGGGCGTCGCCGAAGCCAAGAGCGCCGCGAATGACGTCTACGCGCTCTGGGAGCCACTCGTTCGTGGATCGCTTGGTGACCTCACGACTGCGGCGAGAGCGCTTTATTCTGGCGCCCATACACAGGTGCGCGATACGCTCATCGGAGCGCACGCACTCATGACGCCACACTACTTTGGAGGGTGGTGGGCAGATCTCGCTGCTGGCTGGCGCAACTATTCGTACGAGATCTTCTGCCCGTGATGAAGCCTATGTCGACTCATCTGCTGCATTGGCGCCTCGCGCTACTCTCCTTCATCGCGCCGCTGAACGTGGCCGCGCAACCTACCAGAACCGCCACTACGGTGGACACGTCTGCCGCAGCGGAGGTGGCGCGCAAGCTCCGCCGCTTCGGCGACGACGTTACGGGGCTCGCCATTCTGACCGAAGCACGAGGGGCGCGCCCGCTTCGCACGCGTGACGACGTGGGGGACACGCTGGCCGCGATCGCCATTAGTCATCCGGGATGGAGCACGCTTGCCGTCAGGGCACGCGCCAGCGCGCTGACGACACTCTATCTCGCGGGCCTCGGCCGTACCGGACTCTCCGACACGGTTCGTGGGTCGCTATACCCCGGAGCAGCGGATCGCCTGCGACGCGTGTCCGAGCAATCGCACGATGCCGGCGTACGTAGCACCGCTCTTCGCTTCCTCAGTGAGCTGGATACGACACCAGACTTCTTGCCGTACCTTCGCCAGATGGCGTTCGTATCAGACTCGCGAGCGGCGACCGCCATCGAGATTCTTGTGGAATCTCGGGGAGCCGCGGGTTTGGCGATGGCGCGCGATCTCTATCGTGGCGGTGCCGTTCGCAACGAGGTCGCACGGCTCGTTCTTGGCGGTGCTGCGAGCGTCCACAAGTGGTGAGCCACTTGCGGATTCCGATGATCCACGCGGTTCGAACGCCCTGACAACCAATGCGCTCGAGAACCGCGCCGGTCACGGCAATGAGGCACAGGGCGGCCGCGCCTCCACTGGACGATCGTTAGGTTGCGTCGCGCGTGACGTGGTTGTTCTCGCATTCGTCGCTTGACTGCACCGTTCCACCGGTCTCCACCAGGTCGTACGCCTTGCACCTATCGAGCAAGGACAGAAACTCCTCCATCACGATGCGCCGCCCGCCTGCCGCCAGCGCACGTGGTGTCGCACACATCATGCGCCGCGACAGTGCGCGCAGGCCTGCCGCCGACCCGAACCCCGCCTCGTGCGCCGCCTGCTCCACCGAGATGCGCGTTGATTCCATGAGCCCCGCCATCGCGATCAGTCGTGACCAGGAGAGGATCGTGTGGGCTGGCGGCAGTCCGGCCCGCCTGAGTCGAAGGGCGATCGTGGACCGGTCCACTCCGAGATGTCGCGCGAGATCTCCCACCTTGCGACGGGCCAGAGCACTCGTGAAGCAGAACTCGAAGATGTCGTGACACGCTTCGGGTATCGCCGGCGCGATGCGATGCCACACGGACGCCTCGCGGCGGCGCGCGCACGCACGATCCACGGTCGCAACCAGTTCCGCCGCCGTCGCCATCACCGTGAGCACCACCTCATCCGCTCCGGCACGCACCAGATGAGGGAGCTGCTGCACGGCGAGCGGTGTCGTGTCGCACACCACAACCATCCCGAGACCAGGATGATCTCGCCGCAATCGTCCCACCAGCGAGGCGTTGCTTGCGCCTCCGGGGCCAAGCACGCCGAGCGCCACGGCGTGTGGCGAGCGTTGCCCGATCGACTGCACGAAGTCGGCGACCGCGTCGAACACGTCGCCTCCCCCCAACTTCGCGAATGCATTGATGACGGTCGATCGCCTGCTGTCGGCGTCCCGCAGCCCCGCGATGCTCGGCGTCGTCTCGCTGCCCATCCCCACCTCCCAAGGGCCCTAACTCCGCTGAAGTGCACCGCACCCACGCAAGCACACCTTCGCGCAGTTCCGCGATCGGATTCCGTCGATTCTGAATGGGAGAGCGGAACCGCGCAAGTTGCCCGATGTGCGAGTCTCCGGGCGTGGAAGCCGCCGCGACCGTTGCTCTACCCGACGCTGATGGTTGGCGCGATGGCCCTTGCTGCCTGCAGCGCCGACCGGTCGCCACCAGAGGCCGCGCCTGACGTGGAGAGGGGCACCTCCGCTGGCGCGATGTCGGGTACGCGGTACTCCGCGGCCGCCGTCATCACACGACAGAACGTGCGTCGGCTTCGTACCGTGTGGACCCAGCGCACAGGCGACTGGCCGTTCGACGCTCGCGGCGATTCCTCCGCGCCACTCGGCACCTCGTCGCCCGCCGCGAACGCGCTCACTTCGTACCGCTTCGAGGCGACGCCGGTGATGAAGCGCCGCACGTTGTTCCTGTCGACCCCCTTCAACCGCGTGCTCGCGCTCGATCCCGTCACAGGTGCGATCCGTTGGACCTTCGATCCGCGCATCGATCGCGCCGCGGGCAATCCTGAGGGATTCGTCACCCGGGGAGTCGCCGTTTGGGAAGACTCGCTCGCCACGGACTCGCTCCCCTGCGTTGTTCGTGTCTTCACGGCAACTCTCGATGCTCGGCTCATTGCGCTGGATGGCGCGAGCGGACAACGCTGTGTGGACTTCGGGCGCGACGGCGAGGTCGACCTCACGCGAGGCGCCGGGCTCGATGGCACCGATGCCGCGAGACCGAACCTCGGCGTCACGTCGCCACCTGCTATCGTGCACGACCTGGTGATCGTCGGCTCCGCCATTCGAGAGACCGTGGGCGAGGGTACCGCGTCAGGCGTGGTCCGCGCCTTTGACACGCGAACGGGAGCGCTGCGATGGGCCTTCGATCCCATCCCGCGCGATTCCTCGGCTGGCGCATGGCCTCACTGGAGCCCGGCTCACGCCGGGGCGACGACCGGAGGGAACGTCTGGTCCCTGATCACCGTCGACTCCACGCGCGGGCTCGTATTCCTGCCGACCGCCAGCGCCTCGCCCGACTTCTTCGGTGGCAATCGCACCGGGCGCAACGACTACGCCAACTCGGTGGTCGCGCTGCAGGCACGCACGGGACGGGTTGTCTGGAGCTTCCAGGTGGTGCACCACGACCTCTGGGACTACGATGTCGCTGCGCAGCCCATTCTCGCGGAGCTTACGCGAGGCGACGAGCGGGTCCCCGTCGTGATCATCGGGACGAAGAGCGGGATGGTCTTCGTGCTGCATCGCGAGACCGGTGAGCCCGTGATCCCGATCGAGGAGCGTGCGGTTCCGAAGAGCGACGTTCCGCACGAGAGCGCGTGGCCATCCCAGCCGTTCCCCACCAGCCCACCACCGCTGCTGGGAACGGGGCTCTCGCCCGATTCCATGTTCGGCGTTACGGACGAAGAACGTCGATTCTGCCGAACGGCCGCTGATTCGCTGCGCAACGACGGGATCTACACGCCGCCATCGCACCAGGGGACGCTCCAGTGGCCGGGCTTCTGGGGCGGCATCAATTGGGACGGGTTGGCGTGGGATCCGGGACGGCAACGTCTCCTCGTCACGCTCAAGCGCGTCGCCATGGTGGTGCGCCTGCATCCGCGAGATACGGGACTCCAGCGCCCCACGTCGTTTGGCGCTGGTGAAGTGATGCTCCAGCCGGGTACGCCATACCTGGCGACGCGCGCACCCCTCGTTGCCCCATCGGGCACGCCCTGCTCACCACCGCCGTGGGGGAGCCTCGTCGCCGTCGATCTCGATGCGCGGCAGGGGCGAGTCGCTTGGCAACGCCCGATCGGTACCGTGCCGTGGCTCAGCCAACACCGGCAGTATCGCTCCTGGGGCTCGCTGTCCTTCGGTGGTCCGCTCGTCACGGCCGGCGGCGTGCTGTTCATCGCGGCGTCGCAGGACGGGAAGCTGCGCGCCCTTGGCGTCGATGACGGCGCGCCGTTGTGGGAGCACCCGTTGCCGGCCGGAGGCCAGGCGACACCGATGACGTACGTGCTCGACGGGCGACAGTACGTCGTCATCGTGGCGGGCGGCAGAGGGGGAATCGGCGCTCCCGGTGACTGGGTCGTCGCGTTCGCGCTCCCGCCGGGTCGCTGACGCGGCGTGGCACTCGCTGGACGCGTGGAGGCGCGCGTTCGGGCGCGCGGAAGCGTCTGCTGCGGCCCAACTGTCCGCTGCGTGCAGCGGGTAATCCTCGAGCCTGCCACCACAAAACGTGCGGTGGTCTCCTCAATCCGGACTGGTGCGATGTTCCGCTTCCTCGCATGGTGCCGGTGCAATGCCGTGGACCCGGAGCTGACCGCGCTGTGGGGAGTGATGGCGCCCAACCGCGGGGACGCAAGGGGAACGCCTTCGCAGAGGTGGAACGATGCAGTGTCGAAACCTGGTCGGGCTGTGCGGGGTACTGCTCGCGGCGAGCGGCTGTGGCGACAACCGCGGCGTTGCCGGTCCGGAGGCCTCACGCCAGAAGTGGGGATGGGACAAGCCGTTGGCGACGGGGATGTACCAGCCGGACGTCGTGTGCTCCCCAACCACCGTGGCGCATGGAGGGACTGTCACGTGTTCGTTCGTCAACGGTACCCCGCTCAGTACGCCGTCGTGGACGTACCTGACGTCGACGGGGCAGTGGGTGCCCGGCCCTGTCAACGCGGCGGATTGGTCCGGCCCCATGGTCATCAGCGGCCAGGTGAGGGTGAACTGGTTTGACGAGACCACGTATGGCCCAGGTCAGACCTTGGTAGAAGACATCACGGTGCAACGAAGGAACTGGACGTGGGTATCGTTCGTGGGTGGTCGAGTCGGGACGCCCGGAGAGATCGACGGATGTTTTGCGGACAACTTCCTCGCGTTTGGCCTTACCGCCAGCAGCGCGTGCGTACAATCCACTGCCGGACGATTGTTCATACCGGACACAGTGCGAAACGGTAACGGGTACGTCGCGGCGTCTATTCCGACAGGTGTTGCGAACGGACCGAATCAGGGAATCTGGTATGTCGATACCGTGACGGCGCGCATGGATCTCCGGACGCAGATCACCAAGAAGTTCAGAGCGGACGGCGACACCTTCCCGATGACGGGAAGTACCGTCGTTACGGCCGGATGTGCCGCGGCGTTTCCCGGGTCTCCGACGTCGGGTCGAAACCATCGAACCGTGAATCGTAACTGTGTGCCCACTGCAGACTTCCTCACGGATTCAGTATGCACGTGGTCACACGAAGCGAAGCATCTCGATTCCGCCTCGACTTCTGCGAAGCGCTCGGCCAACAATGTTTACTTGCTCTTTGAGCCTACGATCGCGTCGTCAGCCACGGCGCTGCAGAACCAGCTTGGTTCGCTCTATGGGAACGCCAACCAGCGTGTCTTCATCAACGCCGACAGTGCGCATCTTGCGATGACACTGGATACGCTCGCCTTCTACTGGCGGCGATTCACGCAGAACGGCTGGGAACTCACTACGTACTTCACTCGCTGCTAGGGATTCGGTCTGAATGCGTACTCGTCGAGTAGCCTCCCTAGTTCTGCTGACGCTGTCGGCGGCAGGATCCTCCAGTGCGCTCTCGCAAGTTGTCCCACCGGCTCCCACTGCCGCCGAGGTAGCCATGTCCTTGCGCACGAAGGGGTCGCCGGGACTCGCCCTTGCCGTACTGACGCAAGCATTCGGTCCAAAGCCTGCGCGTCAGTTGGACGAGATAGCTGACACATTGCTCGTCGTCGCGACGCAGTTTCCGGGTCTGGACGCGCGCAGCGTCCTGATTCGACATCAGGCGCTGGCGACACTAATGCTCGCCGGGCGCGGCGACAACGGCATCGTCGGACCCGCAAACGCCATCCCCTACTCCGGCGCAGCGGCCCGCATCAAGCATATCGCCGAGTTCGCCGTGGACGTGGGACAGCGCGCAGGCGCTCTCTCAGCCCTGATGTCGCTGCCGAATCAGGCGGCCAACCTTCCGTTCCTCGAGTACATTGCCGTGTCAACCAATGCGGTCGCTGTGGAGGCCGTGATGCTGCTTGGCAACCAGACTGGTCTCCAGGGACGTGCGATCGCGCGTCGACTGTTTCTTGAGAAGCGCGTCGTCGAGGAGAGTGCGGTGCGCATCCTGAATGGCATCGCATCGCACTACGGGTGGAAGTGATCCACGATCAGGGAGGGTTATTGATCACGTGACACTCAGGTCGCGCTGTTGTGCTTGCGCGTGCCTTCACCTCCTCGTGCTCGCCGTGTCCGCGCCCGGCGGGTCGCTCCGCCCGCTCAGACGCGGTGAACGCACTGACCGAAGCCGGTGTCGGCTACACCGGCATCTCGAACCGCAGCCACGCGATACCATATTCGGGTGCGGTCGCTCGCCTGGCGCGAATCGCGCAGTCGGCGCAGGACATGGGACTACGGGCGGGGGCGCTCGTTGGCCTGCTGGCCCAACCGGATCGGCAGGCGAGTCTGCAGCTCGTTCGAAGCGTCGCCGTCTCGCAGGACCCGCTTGTGGAGACTGCCGTCGTCCTGCTCGGGAACGAGGCCGGGCCGGAAGGTCTGGCCGTCGCCCGCGAGTTGCACCGGTCCGGGAGTGTGACCCAGCCGTACGCGCGATCGGCGCTCGATGGCATTGCGCGGTATCATCGGTGGTAGTAGTGCGCCTGTGCCGTAAGAAGCGACTGCATCAGCACGCCGCGGGCACGGGGAAGGATTCCTGCCGCAACTTGCGGCAGCTGCGACAGCCTGCCTCCGGTGTGCGGTGTTGCAGTAAGCGCCAGAAGCGTTCGAGGTCGACGTCTGGCATATGGACTGGTGCGTGAACGTGGCCTTGCTAGGAGGCCGCGCGCGACGTCGGGGGATGACGCTGAATGACTCGCCGGGTGCCGAGCCTCGGTCCCGAGACACGAACACTCCGTGGTCTCCGATCGGCAGGCATCCGTCGGGTACGACGATCCCGTGAGTGTGCCGCGAGCTAACGCAGCTGAGTGAATGGCACCGTCGATTGGCTCTAGCCGGACCCTTCGAGCGCCGCAGGGTCCGAGCTGAACGACGCCGCGCCCACCGCTCGTCGTTCGCCATCATCGCACCGCCCCGCACTCTGGAGGCGCCTCCAGGAGAAATACCCGCCACTCCTCCGGCGCTGGCGAGGGCGCCTCGTGCATTCCAGGCACGGCGAAGGTGGCACTGACATGCGTCCCGCGGTCCAGGCTCACCACCGCATCCCAGCGGCGCCCACCCCGTCGCAATATCAGCGGCATGACCGTGAACGTGCCCGGCACGCGGAGCGTCACGAAGCGCGTCGCCGCGAGCCGCGCGTCGACGCCGGGGTCGCCGATGCGCAGCTGCAACGCGGGCTCGGCGCGCACGCGGTGCACGGCCGGGTCGACGCGCAGGCGCACGGCGGAGTCTGCGGTCGGGATCCGCACGATCACCGGCCCCGCGGGGGGCGCCCCCACGCCATCGAGGAAGAAGGCGGCCGTCCAGGCGTCGCCGACGCAAGCGCGCGCCGGTGCGACGGCTGCATCCGCGCCTCCAGTATCGGAGGGATTACCCACGCCTCCCGTGTCGACCGGCACCACCGCAGCGGTGGCGCTCGGGCGCGGGCCACCTCCTACGGAGACCAGCACGACGAGCGGGCGCGCCTCCGACAACGCCGTCGACGTGCCAACTCGCCCGCTCGTGCCGGTCGTTGCGGCTCGTTGCGGACGTGCGGTTGCGCCCCGGTGGTAGCCGGGCGTCCCGCGCACCACCAGCGCCTCGGACCAGGCATGGCGCCGTGGTGCACGCAGCGGGTACTGCTCGTGGTGGTCGACGTCGATGGTGAAGCGCACGACGGCGCCCACCTGATACACGCCCGCATCCTTGGGATCAGCGGCGTGCGGGGGGGCGCATGCGCCGACGAGCACCGTCGCGACGAGGAGGAAGACGCGAGGCCACCGGCCCTGACCTCTCGGCCGCCATCGCACGAGCGACCGCCGCTCGTCGCGGCTCATCGGCGTTCCCTCAGCACGGCGGCACCGGGTCGAGCAGGAAGACCACCCAGCGGTCGGGCACGACGCCAGCGGTCGCGGCTGAGTGGAGGAAGGAGACTTCCTTGCGACGTGGATCGCCGACGGCCGAATTCCACCGGTACCGCCCACCGATTCGAAAGCGCGAGAGCACGAGCGGCGTAGCCGCGACGCTGGCCGACACGCTCGCGGTGACGACGAGGCGTTCCGTGATCATCGTGTCGATGCCAGGATCGCCCGTTCGCAGTACGAGCGCCGCCGCCGCGCGCACCGTGTGCCGCGCCGGGTCGACGCGCAGCCGGTGCACCGTCTGCGGCTGCCCATCCGGGCCATTGGCCGAGAAGAGGACCACCGCCGGGCCGGTTGGTCGCGGTCCGAAGCCCTCGACGAAGAATGCGGCAATCCAGTCGCTGCCGAGGCATGGGCGATGAGCATCGCTCGGATCGGGAGCCACCGAGACCCGCGTGCGCCCGACTTCGCTCAGGGTCGCCTGAACGGGCGGCCCGCCACGCGAACGTCCGCGCAGGACGAACACCAGGGGCCGTTCGCCGCCGGCCGCGGTCGGCGCGGTCGCGGAGTCGGTGAGGACGATGAGGCCGCTGTTCGAGGCCGGCGGGATCCGAAGGACGGCGGCGGATGCCCACGAGGCGGGACGCGCATCCGACCGTGCGTAGAACACCTCGTCGATCTCCGCGTCGCCCTGCAGCACGCTCACGACAAGGCTCGCGGGAGCAGGCGAAGGCGCCGTCGGCATCACGACGCGAGTGCCCCCCGGCCAGGTGCGGCAGCCGGCCAGCAGCGCGAGGGCGATCGCGCGCGTGAGCCGGCGGGTGATCGCCGGGTGCGCCGAGGTGTCGCCTTCCGTGTCGCCGAACACGAAGGGCCGATCTCGCCGGCGGCCGCGGATCATGTCAGTTGCCGAACGAAGGGTGCGACGCATGTGCCTGTTCCGAAAGTTCTGGCGGTCACGCACGATGCCTTCCGCCCGGCGCAATTCGGGAGGGACGTGGGCCTTTTGGGTTCGAGGTCAAACCTGTGCTCCGACCCCCAAACCACCCAACCCCAGATCTCATGCGGAAGTCAGTCTCAGCGTTGGCACGGCAAGGGCACAGTTCGGCAGACAACCCTGGGGACAACCCTGGGGTCAGAGTTGAACTCTGACCCCAGCCCGGCACTGGATTTCGTCGATCAGATGACTGCGAAGGTGGACCTGCGTACACAGGTGTCTTTGCGCTTTCGCAATCCGGGCACGAAGTACTCTCTTGCGTACGCGCCGACTGCACTGCGAACGGCTTGCACCGCTGCCGGGCTTTCCGACTCCGCCACGGTGTACCAGGCCAACACCGTGTGCTCGAGCAACACGATCACCCTCATTCTGGGTGTCTCCTGCATCTTGAGCCACGAGGCGGTTCACATGAACGCAGGCATACTCGCCGCCAAGCTCCCAGAGAACGATGTATATGCGCTATGGAGCCATTGGTCTCGGGCAGCCTGGGGGATCTCCGATCGCAAGCACGGGCGGTCTACAATGCCGCCCATGAGAGGGTGCGGCCAATCATCGTGGACGCCGATACCGGATTGCCGACTCGGCCGCGCGCTGGAGGGTGGATCATCGTGAATCAAGGTTGGAGGGACGCCAACTATCCTTACCCGTTCATATGCCCGTGATCGCGATGTGGACGACATTCTCTTCGCGGTGCGTGGCGGTGGCGTTCGCCGTCGTTCTGACAACTCTCTCGACGTCGTCGTTGCTCTCGCAGCAGCGTGCCACGCCTGTACAGGTCAACGAGGTCGCTCGGAACTTCCGCTCTGTGGGATTCGATGCGCGAGCGTTGATCATCTTGACACAGGCACAGGGACCTCAGGATATCGCGGTGATGAATGCGCTCGCCGATTCAGTGGCAGCGATCGCCATTCTGCATCCTGGTTCGACAACGCATGCCGCGCGCGTCCGCTCGCTGGCGCTCTCAGCGCTCCGCCAAGCTGCAGCAGGCGAAGCCGGGTTGCATGGGGCGACGAATGCAGTTCCTTTCGCCGGCGCTATAGAGCGACTCAAGCGTGTGTCCGAGAACTCGCACGATCGTGGCATTCGCGCGAGCGCGCTCCAGTTTCTCGGCGAGGTGGATCAGTCGGTCGGGTTCCTGCAGTACCTGAGAACCATCGCCACGTCGAAGGATGATCGAGCGGCGAGCGCAGTAGAGTTGCTGGTTGACACGCGTGGGTCGCAAGGGCGCGCCATAGCGCGGGACCTCTTTCGCAGACGACTGGTCGTCGATCGCGTCGCCTTACATGTGCTGGAGGGGAAGGCCAGCGCGTTAGGGTGGTAGGCGGGTGGGCGCCCCTTTGTTGGCCGCCTGCCTCGCGCGGTGATGATTGGCGGCGGCCACCTTCCGAGCACGCGCGGCGGAGCGCTCAGAACTTCCCAGGCATCCGGCAGCTCCCTTCCTCCATCGCGCGCCCCGAGCCGTTTGCGATGATGTTTGCGAATCGCGTGACGAGCTGCCGTGTCCCTCTCATGGCTACCAGCCGCGGCGCCCATCCGACCAACCGCTGCGTAAATGCACGGAGAGAAGCCGCCGAGTCAAAGCCCGCCTCGTGCGCGGCCTGCGCCACCGAGATGCGCGTCGACTCCATGACCCCCACCACCGCGATCAGTCGCGACCACGAGAGGATCGTGACAACCCTGGGGTCAGAGTTGAACTCTGACCCCACCCCGGCCCCCACCCCGGCATCAGTCGAGTGCTCCGCTCCTTCAGAGCGAACTCAGCAATCTGCATAGCGCGTCGTGGCAGCGCGTCCTGGTTCTCGGAAGGAACGGCGCTCACAAATACATGACCCAGGTGTATCCCACATACTTCTTCCACACGTCGTCCAGTCCACCGTGGAAGTACCAAGCCGTCGCCCAGTTGTGCCCTTGGGAGGGTCCATGCGCGACACAACCCAGCTTCGTTGCCCGGCGATTGCGGCGCTGCTCGTCAGCCTCTACGGGTCGTTGGCATTCGCGCAGACGCCGAGGCTCACTGAGCCGACGGCAGCCGACGTCGCCAGGTCGCTCCGTACCAGAGCCAGTCCCGGCTTTGCCCGCGTTGTCCTCACGCAGGCACTGGGAGCACGTGAGCGGCACGTCATGGACGAGATCGCCGATACCCTCATGGCGGTTGCCATGACGCCGGGTACCGATGAGCTCATCTACTCGGTCCGCTCCGAGGCGGTAAGCGCGCTCACCGAAGCCGGTGTCGGCTACACCGGCATCTCGGACCAGATCTACGCGGTACCATACGCTGGTGCGGTCTCGCGCCTGGTGCGCATCGCGCAGGCGGCGCAGGACATGGGACTACGGGCGGCGGCGCTCGTTGGCCTGCTGGCCCAACCGGATCGGCAGGCGAGTCTGCAGCTCGTTCGAAGCTTCGCCGTCTCGCAGGACCCGCTTGCGGAGTTTGCGGTCATCACGCTTGGGAACAACGCCGGGCCCGATGGTCTGGCCATCGCCCGCGAGTTGCACCGATCCGGGAGCGTCACCCAGCCGTACGCGCGATCGGCGCTCGATGGCATCGCGCGGTACCATCGGTGGCAGTAGCACGCTCGGGCCGTCACGCGCGACGGCGTCAGCTCGGCGCGGTGACGGGGAAGAGCGCCGGGTGCGGGCCGCAGCGACGATGACTGCCGGCCTCCGGTAGCCCGATGGGCGTCCATCCGGCACCTTGAGGGGACCTCCCCCTCATGCCCACGGTGACCGGATGCGCCAACCGCTCCTCCCCCTCGTGCTTCTCGCCGCCGCCTGCAGCGCCCCGGCCAACGAGCCCGCGCGCGCTGACGCCGCCGCCACCGACGCCGCCACCGACGCCGCCACCGACGCCGCCACCGACGCCGCCATCACCCGCGTCACCACCACGCTCCGCCCCGGCATCGTCGTCAAGGGAGCCGCCCCCATCACCTACGCGCTCGCCGAGCGCATGGCGCACTACAAGGTGCCGGGCGTCTCCATCGCCGTGGTCGACAGCGGCCGTGTGGTGTGGGCACGCGGCTTCGGGGTGAAGGAAGCCGGCACCACCGACTCGGTCACCCCCGCCACCCTCTTCCAGGCGGCCTCGATCAGCAAGCCGGTCGCCGCCACCGGCATGCTACGGTTAGTGCAGGAGGGGAAACTCTCGCTCGACGCCCCGGTCAACGACTTCCTCACGTCGTGGAAGCTCCCCGACAACCGCTTCCAGGCCACGGAGAAGGTCACGCTGCGCCGCATCGCCTCGCACCAGGCCGGGCTCACGGTGCACGGCTTTCCGGGATACGCCGGCACCGACTCCATTCCGACAGTGCCGCAGATCCTGGACGGCGCCAAGCCCGCCAACACCGGCGCCGTGCGCGTCGACACCACGCCGGGAGCAATCGTCAGGTATTCGGGGGGCGGGACGACCATCGAGCAGCTCGCCATGACCGACGTGACGGGGGAGCCGTTTCCCGCGCTCATGAAGCGGCTGGTCCTGGACCCGTTCGGGATGCAGGAGAGCACCTTCGAGCAGCCGCTCCCCGCGGCGCGCGCCAGCCAGGCGGCCGCCGGGCATCGCTCCAAGGGCAAGATGGTGCAGGGGCGCTGGCACATCTACCCGGAAATGGCGCCGGCCGGGCTCTGGACCACCCCCACCGACTTGCTCAAGTGGGCGATCGGCATCACGGCGGCACGCGCCGGCACCGCGAATCCCGTGCTGTCGAAGGCAACGGCCGCGGAGATGCTCACGCCGCAGAACGCGCAGTTCGGCATCGGACCGGGCTTGAGGGGAACGGGCGACGCGGAGTCGTTCGGGCACGGCGGCGCCAACGAAGGTTACCGCGCCCAGCTCACCTACTTTCCGGCGCAGGGCAAGGGCGCAGCGGTGATGACCAATGGCGACGGCGGCTCGGCGCTGGCGCAGGAGATCCTCTTCGCCATCGCCGCCGAGTACCGCTGGCCCGACTTCGCCCCACGCGAGGTCACGACCATTGCGCTCGACTCGGCGGCGCTAGACGCCTTCACGGGACGCTTCGCGATGACGGCGCCGGTCAGGGCCGAGATGACCGTGTCGCGCGAGGGGACGACGATCTTCGCGGTGGAGCCGCAGTTCATCCCGCGCACCGCCCTGGTCTTCGTGGAGCCGCGCAAGGCGCTGTCGCTGGAGAGCGGGATGGAGCTGACGTTCGTGGCCGACGCGACGGGACGGATCGATCGCATCGAGATGGGCGGGATGACGTTGCGGCGGGTGGGGCGGTAGACTCCGGGAGTACCCGATTTTCTTGCTGTCCGTACAGCCCTGGCTGACGCCATGACCGCTTCCGCCCCCTTCTCCGCGACCGCCGCCACCTCGGCCCCGGCCGACCACCGCCCGCACCTCGCCTCCCCCGACGAAAACCCCTCCTTCATCAAGGGGCTCTTCCTGGGCGAGATCCGCGAGGAGATGGTCTTCCCCTTCCCGTCGCTGTCGGGCGAGGAGAAGGAATCGCTCGCCGCCATCCTCGATGCCTTCCGGTCGTTCGCGAAGGACCACATCGACCTGCAGAAGCACGACCACGACGGGCGCTTTCCCGACGCGATGCGCGAGGGATTCCACGCGCTGGGGCTCATGGGGCTCAACATCCCCGAGGCCTACGGCGGCTTCGGCGCGTCGGCCAAGGTCTTCAACCGCGTCTTCGGCGAGATCGGCGCCACCGACCCGGCGCTCGCCGTCTACTTCGGCGCGCACCAGAGCATCGGCTGCAAGGGGATCGTCCTCTTCGGCACCGAGGAGCAGAAGCAGCGCTACCTCCCGCGCTGCGCCTCGGGTGAACTGGTTGCCGCCTTCTGCCTCACCGAGCCTGGCTCGGGCTCCGACGCGCAGGCCATGAAGTGCTCGGCCATCCCATCGGCCGACGGGAGCGAGTACGTCCTCAACGGCACCAAGATCTGGATCTCCAACGCCGGCTACGCGGGGCTCTTCACCGTCTTCGCCAAGGTGCCGGTGGAGGTGGACGGCAAGCAGAAGGAACGCGTGACCGCCTTCATCGTGGAGCGCGACACCCCCGGCATCTCCCTCGGCAAGCTGGAGGAGAAGATGGGGATCAAGGCGTCGGACACGCGCTCGGTGATCTTCGAGCACGTGCGCGTGCCAGCTGCCAACCGCTTGGGCGAGGTGGGGCAGGGGTTCAAGATCGCGCTCGAGATCCTCAACTCGGGGCGCCTGGGGCTGGCCGCCGGCTCGGCGCGCGGCACCCGGCAGATCATGAACGAGGCGATTGCCTATGCGAAGCAGCGCGAGCAGTTCGGCCGCCCGATTGCCTCGTTCGAGATGCTGCGCCGCAAGATTGCCCTTGCAGCTGCCGAGTGTTACGCGGCGGACGCGGCGTGGCTCCTGACGGCGGGGATGGTGGACCAGGGGGGAATCGACTTCTCGCTCGAGACCGCCGCCTGCAAGGTGTACGCGTCGGAGATGGCCTACCGCGCCTCCAACGAGGCGCTGCAGATGGCGGGCGGCATGGGCTACTCGAAGGAGTTTCCCTTCGAGCAGAGCGTGCGCGACTCGCGCATCATGCTCATCTTCGAGGGGACCAACGAGATCCTGCGCGCCCTGGTGGCGCTGATGGGATTGCAGCAGCCGGGCGAGCGGCTCAAGGCGCTGGGCAAGGCGCTGCAGGACCCGATCAACGGCTTCGGTGCCATCTCCTCCTACCTGGCGGGGCGCGCCCGCAGCACGCTCAACAAGCCCGACTTCACGCGCGTGCACCCGGCGCTCGAGGAGGAGGCCGAGCTGGTGGCCGGGCAGATCCATGCGCTCGCGCGCGGCGTGGAGTGGGCGCTGCGCAAGCACGGCAAGGCGATCATCGAGCGGCAGTACGTGCAGGAACGGCTGGCCAATGCCGCCATCGACCTCTTCTTCTGCACCGCCACGCTCTCGCGCATCACCAGCGAGATCGAGGCGGCGGGCGGCAACCTGGAGGCGGTGGCCGCGGAGCTCGATTGCGCGCGCGTCTTCGTGCACATGGCGTATCGCCGCACGCGCCGGTCGCTGCGCGCCCTGCGCCAGAACCAGGACGCGCGCGTCGACGCCATCGCCGAGCGGGCGGTGGCGGCGGTGGACCTGGCGCCCAGCGCACCGACCGATCGTTAGGCCCGCCCCGCGCCCGCGCCCCTGCCCTCCCCGCCATGCGCGTCCTGTTCGCCGAGGATGATCCCCAGCTGCGCGAGTCGGTCGCCCGCGGCCTGCGCGAGGCGTCGTACGTCGTCGACCTCGCCGCCAACGGCACCGAGGCGCTCGCGCTTGCGCGCACGCACGACTACGACGTCGTCATCCTCGACGTGCTCATGGCCGGCGCCACGGGGCTGGAGGTGTGCCGGGCGCTGCGCAACGAGGGGCAGCAGGTCCCCATCCTCATGCTCACCGCGCTGGACGCGGTGGAACAGCGCATCACCGGACTCGACGCCGGCGCCGATGACTACCTCACCAAGCCGTTCGACTTCGGCGAGCTGCTCGCGCGCCTGCGCGCCCTCACTCGGCGCCGCGGCGAGCTGCTGGCACCGGAGCTGGTGGTGGGGGACCTGGTGATCGACACCACGCGCCACGTGGTGCGCCGCGGCGCTCGCGAGATCTCGCTGACCACCAAGGAGTTCACCTTCCTGCACCACCTGGCGCGCCATGCCGGCCGCGTGGTGAGCCGCGCCGAGCTGATGGAGCACGTGTGGGAGGACAAGAGCAATGCGTACTCCAACATCATCGACGTCTACGCCAGCCGGCTGCGCCGCAAGGTGGATGAGGGCGAGGCGCATCCGCTGGTGGTGACGCTGCGCGGGGCCGGCTTCATGCTCGACGTTCCACCCGCCACCCCGTCGCGCGACTGACGATGCGCTGGTGGCCCTCCTCCCTGCGGGCCCGGCTCACGCTGTGGTTCACGGTGGTGCTGGGCGTCCCGCTCGTCGCCTTTGCCATCGTCTCCTACGTCGTCTTCGATCGCACGCTGCTGTCGCGCACCGACCACTTCGTGAGCGACGCCTTGAGCGCCTTTGCGCGGGAGCTGGAGAACGAGCGCCGCATGGCGCCGGGAAACGAGGCGGCGGCGCGCACCACGGTGCACGAGGTGCGGTTCCGCCAGCTGCAGGTGGCCATCACCACCCGCGACGGCACGCTCCTGGCCGCCTCCATCCCCGAGGGCGGGGCCGAGGCGCGGGCCGCCGGCATTCCCGCGTTCGAGGCGCCGGACGCGCTGGCGGCGGCCGGCGGCGCGGCGGCGCTGGCCGGCATCCCGCCGGGGACCCCGGAGCGCCTGCAGACCGTGCCGGGGCCCGGCGGCGGCGACTGGCGCATCCACGCCCGCACCATCGCGCTGGCCGGCGAGCCGCTGCTCCTGGCGGGCATTGCCCCGCTGCACGACATCGACGACGTGCTGGCCCGCATCCGGCGCGCCTACTTCATCGCCATCCCGTTGCTCCTGACGGCGGCGGCGGCCGGCGGCTACTTCATGGCGCGGCGCTCGCTTTCGCCGGTGTCGGCCATGGGGGCTCGCGCGGCCGCCATCACCGACGCCAACCTGCACGAGCGCCTCCCGGTGGTGACCCCCAGCGACGAGCTGGGCGGGCTGGCCACGGTCATCAACTCGCTGCTCGACCGCCTGGAGCGTGCCTTCGCGCAGCAACGCCGCTTC
>CAZVDJ010000010.1:0-22625 GCA_964626245.1 uncultured Gemmatimonadaceae bacterium | reverse complement strand
CTGCTCGGCGAGGCGCCCCGCGACGGGTCGCTCACCGCCGAGGCGGCGCCCGGTCCCATGACGCCGGAGTACGCCTCGCCCGAGCAGGTGCGCAACGAGGTGGTCACCACGGCCACCGACGTCTACCAGCTCGGCATGGTCCTGCATGAGCTGCTCACCGGGCGACGCCCCACGCGCGAGGATGGCGAGCCGCTGCGCCACTTCGACCGGGCGGCCGGCGTGCGCATGATCCGTCCCTCGACACTCGTCGGCATGGAGGTGCAGCCGCACCAGCTGCCGGGCGGCCTCTCGACGCGCACCGCGCGCGAGCTCGCCGCGCTACGCGGGGCGACGCCGGCGCAGCTGCAGCGCCAGCTCTCGGGCGACCTCGACGCCATCCTGGAGGTCGCGCTCGATCCCGACCCGCGGCGGCGCTACGCCTCGGCACGGGAGCTGGCCGATGACCTGCGACGGTTCATCGAAGGACATGCGGTCAACGCGCGCGCGAACTCGCGCGCCTACCGCGCCATGAAGTTCGTGAGTCGTCACAGGGTCGTGTCGCTCCTGGCGACGACGCTGGCGGTCGTCCTCGCAACGTCGACCGTCACGATACACCTGCAGTCCCACCGCGTCACCGCCGAGCGCGACCGCGCCGAGGAGGTCGCGCGCGTGCTGGAGCGGCTGGTGCGCATCGCCGCCCCCGGGCCGCGATCCAACGATAGCGCGGCCGTCCGCACCATCCTTGCGCAGGTGACTGCCGAAGGGATGGGGCGCCTCGAGGGCGAGCCCGAGACCTGGGCGCGCATCCTGGAACCTGTCGCGGACATCTACGCCGCCACCACCAGCCCCGACACGGCCGTCCTCATCTGGCGCGCGATCATCGCCGCGCTGGAGCCCCGCGTGCCGAGCAACGACCGGGTCCTCATCGAGGCGCTCGGCTCGTTAGGTGTCAAGCTCGTGGAGCGTGGCGACTTCGCCGGCGGGGTGGCGCTGCTCGATCGCATGCTCGGCGATGCGCGACAGCTTCCCGAGGATCGCCGAGCGCAATTCGCCACCAGCCTGTCCTACGTCGCCTTCGGCCGGCAGGTGGCCGGCGACGACGCCGGGGCCAAGCGACTGTACGAGGAAGCGCTCGACGTGGCGTCGACGCTCGCCGACTCCGCCGGCCGCACCTGGGACCGCACGCTGCTCAACCTGGGCTTCGTCGCCGCGCGTGAGGGCGATGTCGACTCGGCCGTCGTCCTGCTGCGCGCGTCGCTCCAGCGCCGGGCGGCGCGCGACGGTGCTGCGAGCGTTGGTGCGCTCAACGTCATGTCGGGACTGGCGCGGCAGCTGCTGGAGCGGGGCTCCGTGGATGAGGCGCAGCCGCTCGTCGACTCCGTGCTCGCCATACGACGGCGATTGCTGTCACCCCCTAACGCGCTGCTGTCGGAGGCGCTCGACCTCAAGGCGCGCCTCCTCCTGGCCCGTCAGCAGCCCGCGGACGCGGAAGTCCTGGCACGCGACGCGCTGGCCATGAACCGGCGGGTGTATGGCGACGAGCACTTCCTGGTGGCGTATGCCGAGGCGAGACTGGCTGCGACCCTCGCCGAGCAGGGAGCGATTCCGCGCGCCCTCGCGCTGCAGCAGGTGGCCGTTGCCCGATACCGGCGCACCGCGGGCGAGCGTCACCCGGGCACCGTGGGCGCCGTGCTCGGGCTGGCCGAGTTGGAGCGCCGGCGTGGCCGCCTCCAGGAGGCCGAGCGACTGTACCGGGACGCCGTCGCCTCCCTGGACGCGATTGCCCCGAACAAGCCGGCGCTGGCGCGCCCGCTCACCAACCTCGGTGAGCTCCTTGCAGCCAGCGGGCGGTGCGCAGACGCGCAGGCTCCGCTGCACAGGGCGCTGAAGGTGGCGCGCCGCGAGAGTGACTCGAGCGCGGCCATGGCGGCGCTGCGCGATTGCGCCGGCCGGACGCGCCCGACGCCTACGGTCGGCTCGGCGCCGCGTTAGGCAGGGCGCCACCGGCGGCCCGAGCCACGGGCGGCACCGGAACGCCGAAAGGCGGCGGCGCGAGCGGTCGCTTCGCCGCCACCAGCACCATCAGGAGGTGGAACCACCACAGCGCCCCGCTCGGCGTGGTGGGGAGCCAGGTGAGTGAGGCCAGGATGCCGGAGGGGAGGACGGCGATGAGCCCCCACGACAACCATCGAGGCGTTGCCCCTCGCCGCAGGCGTACGATGCCCAGCGCCAGGGAACCGATCATGAGGAGGTTCATCCCCATCATGTGAATCGCGTACGCCCGATTGGGGAGCGGGTCGGAGCCCGGTGTGGGAATGGTGATCCCCGTCCGATGCCAGAGGGCGCTGTGAACGGCATCCCCTCCAAGCGTCATCGCGAGCCCGATCGCTGCCGTCGCGTGTGCAAGGCGCGCGTAGAGGTCAATGTCGCTGCCAAGCGCTGCGCGCCACCGCACGAAGCCCAAGAGAAGGACGGCCAGGGTGACGGAGTAGGCCATCCCGACCCACGTCCAGAGCTGCGTGGCTGGAGCCAGGTCATTCAGTACATCCAGCAGCCCCGATGCTTCCAGCCACGAGGGGATGGGGATGATTCGCCAGCCGGTCTGGTACTTGATTGCGACGAGGATAGGTCCAAGGACAAGGGCGAGCACACCCGCCATGAGCACCCCGGCTCTCAGCGCGATCGATTGGTCAGCTCTGTTCGCTGCGTTCACACGACCTCTCTCGTGAAGTGCCCGTCCATCGCGCCGGCCACCGCCATGCGACCTGCTCGGCTCGTGCGAGATCCGCCTCAGGGGAGCACGAGCTGGCGCGGCACCTGGAAGCGCTCCGGCCAATCGACGTAGGGAACGTCGGTCGCCCCGATGTCGAGCGCCACCACCTTCCAGCCTGCCCCCTGACGTTCGAGCAGCGCGCAGAGCCAGTCATCGAAGATGCCTTCCTTCACGGCGTCCGCGAACTTGGTGCGCGTGTAGTCGATGGGCTTCCCGTCCGCTGTCCGTGCCACTGCGGTGACGAAGACCCAGCGCTCGTCCTCGCGCCGCTTGTCGATCTCGAGCGTCACGGGTTGTCCGACTTCGCGTGCCACCGCCTCCCGCAGCGCGGACAGCGCGTCGCCGGCAGCCGTGGAGTCGCTGGCGGAGCCGCTGTCGCCAGGCGCAACGCTCGCGGGCGACGCAGCCAAGGAGTCGGCAGGCGGGGTGGCGGCGCCCTGCCCTCCCCTGCCGCACCCCACCATGATACTGACCGCGACGGCGGAGACGCATCCCGCGCGTCGCCATGCTTGCAGCCCGCCTGGGATACGGTTCACGCGCCCCTCACGCCAGGCGCACGAAGTCGTAGTCTCCGCTGGCCAGTCCGCGCGTGCGCCGGCAAGCCTCGAACCCCTCGCGGCTCCCCTCGTCGTTCGTGTTTCCCTCGATCGTCACGAAGACCGTCTCGCTGACCGGCCCGCTCGCGTCGAGCGCGAAGCCCGCGTGCACCCAATCGGTGTCCGTCCGTCGCTTGAGGAAGATGCAGCAGCCGCCGAAGTCCTTCCACGCGAACTTCGCCTTGGTGATGTCGGCCTCGGGGACGAACAAGCCGGCCGCCTTGCCCTGCGCGGCGAGGCTGTCGCACGACACCGACCCCTTGATCGGCGTGGGCTCACTTCGGTAGAAGCACGCCTGCTGCATGACCAACGACACCATGCCGGCGCACCAGGCCCAGTCCAGGCCGTCGTTCCCCTGGCAGTAGAGACGCACCCACGGACCGCGGTTGTCGCCGCCAATCTCGATCGGGTGCTGCTTCAGGTGCTGCTCCGCCACCTTGCGCACCGTCATCTGCAGCGAGCTGCTTCCGATCCCCTTCGGCTCCTGCAGCGCTTCGCGCAAGGGGCGCACTAGTGCCAGCCACGTCGCGTCGTCCACCACGCCGGTCTGCGGGAGCTTCGCCTTCTTCTGGAAGTCTGTCACGCACGTGACGGTGGCGGGACCGTATGACTCGTCGATGTCGGTGCGGCATTCGTGGTACCGCAGCCACTCCTGCACCCGCCGTACCCGCATCCCCGTCTGGCCACGCTCGATCGGCTTGTCCCCCTTCTCCAGTTCGTCGCGGATGTACTTGGGGACCTTGCTGAAGTCGATCGACATAGGACGGGTCCGGGCGTGGGGTGAGCGGGGCGGCTACTGACCCACGCAGACGTAGCAGCCCGAGAGAGCGCCGTCAATCGACGAAGCGGCGTGCCAGGGCCCAGGCGAGGCGGGCTCGGCAGAGGGGGATGGCGCGCACTGATCCCGATTGGCCGCCGTGCTATCCCAGCGCGTCCCGGAACAACGCTGGCAACTCGATCGCGAGCTCCTGTTCGCTGCCTTCGGGACGCCAGGCCAGCGTCTCCGTGACAATCTCCCGCCGTTCCTCCCCGCGCCGCCAGCGCTCGATGCACCAGGCGTCGGCGTCGACGATCCAGCATTCGTCGACCGATTCCTCCATGTAGATACGCCGCTTCACCCCGCGGTCGAGTTTCGCGGTCGACGGCGAAAGCACCTCGATCGCCAGCACGAGCCGCTTGGCGTCGGCGTCGTTGCGGGGTCGAGGTCCGTCGGGTGCACGCGGCACCACGAAGACGTCGGGCTCGAGGAGACGCCGCTGGGTGAACTCGACGTCGGCGGGGGCGACGATCGTTTCGCCGATTCCATGCACACGCAAGTACGACGAAAGCGCATCACGGAACGCGAGCGCGAGTCGCTGGTGATCCCACGACGGAGCCGGCACGATCACCAGCTCCCCGTCGAGTACTTCGTACCGTGTGCCGTCGTCCGGCAACGCCGCGACCATCGCGGCCGTCCACTCGGTCGCCATGGGTTGAGGGTACGCCATTCCTCCTCTCCCGCGCAAGGCTACATGCCCCGAGCCTAACGCTCGGCGAGGATCGGGCATCATCATACTGGTGCGATGATGGGCGTGGTGTTGCAGGCGGTGGGAGATCGGAGCAGCGACCAGGGACAGCGGAGCCAGGTCAAGTGCTGGTTGTTGTGTAGCTCTCGTCCAGGCGGACCGGGACGTGGGGCGATGCGGGTCGAGCCCCGCGACGGTCAACTCGTGCCCTGGGGCGCGGACGTCGGCGGTGGTGCGAATGGATGGAGGGATGCGGGACATGGATGGGTGCAAGAAACGACTGGCGCCGGCGGGCGCACGCCTGCCCGTCAGCGAATCTCCACGCCGTTCCGGTCGTGCCAGTGGCCATGCGCCGCAGACCAGACGCGTCCGTCGTTCGGTGTCGCACGCTGCCGCCTGAGGATCACGGCGACGGCGATGACCGCCAGAATGCCGACGACGACCATCACGCGCGATCGCACGATTCGCTGTCGCATCTGGCGCGCCCGCTCGAGCTTCTGCGCTTCTGATCGTTCGCGACGTTCTTCTCGCTTTGTCGGCATTCGCCCTCGGTTTCGTAAGCGCTTCCCGCCAGCACCGCCCTTGTCGATAGGCGTGAGGCCCCTCGCCGTCACGCTGTGCTGTTGCGCAGCCTTTCGGGCCGAAGGTGACGGATGGAAGGTACGTGGGTACTCGCTGGGCGTCAGGGGGAATCCGCGATCTCGCGACCATCCTGCTCAGCCCACCGAGACCACTTCAAGTCTCGATCAGTGCGGGTTGTTGCCCCTGCAACGCACCTATTCGCCCGTGCTCCGCAGCCGCTCCAATCCATCGAGGATCAGTTCCAGCCCGAACGCAAAATCGAGCGTCCCGTCGTGCGAACCATCTACCACGCGCGCCGTCATTTCGTGCATGTACGGGTACACCTCGGCGGGCAACATGGGCAGGTAGGCCGCCGCGGCTGACGCGTATTCGTCGGGGTTCACGGGAAAGTGCTGCTGCTGGAGCGCGAACCCATAGATGTAGTTGTCCATGGCATTCCACGCGCGATCGGTCTGGTGCCAGGAGAACCCCGCCTCGCGCAGCGTGCCGAGCGTGGCGTCGATGTAGCCGAGCATGCTGGGGCCAACGCTGATGCGGGAGACGACGAGCATCGGGGCCCACGGATGTGCCGTCATCACCGCCAGCGCCGAAGTTGCGCGCGCACGCATGGCGGCCTTCCAGTCGCCGCCGGGCGTGGGCCGCGTGATCTCGCCAATCACCACGTCGACCATGCCGTCGAGCAGTTCGTCCTTGTTCGCGACGTGATTGTACAGCGACATCGCCTCGACCTTGAGCGCCGTGGCGAGCTTGCGCATGGAGAGTGCCTCGAGACCGTGCCGGTCTGCGAGCTTGATGGCGGCCCGCAGGATGCGGTCGCGACTCAGTGGCGCGCGGCGAGCGGAGGGCATGCGGGAGACGCTACAGGTACTGACGGTGTAAGGCAAGCAAGCGGCCGCGCTTGACCCGCGGAAACTTACGGTGTACGTTGTGACGTACGCTGTAAGTTCCTGGCTGCCCGTCTCGCCGCGCGTGCCGCGCGAGCGCCGGTTTCACCCTCTCGTCCCGATGATTTCGTGAACCATTCGCTGTTCCTCCTGGCGCTCCTGTTGGATGGACCGTCAGTGACCCTTCGGCAGGACACGCTGCCCAACGCGCGCCCCGCGCGCGTGGCCGGGTACGTGCGCAGCATCGCCTCGGGCGAGGTGCTGCGCGGCGCGGTCATTCGCGTGGATGCCGACGCGCAGGTGCGCCAGACCAATGAAGAAGGGTTCTACGCCCTCGTGCTGCCGGTGGGGCCGCATCGGTTGCGGGTGCGCTCGATCGGCTACGCGCCTCTCGACACCACCATCGCGGTGAACGGGCGGCTGGAGCTCACCCTCCGGTTGCGCCCGCAACAGACGGTGTTGCAGACGGTGCAGGTGCAGGCGAAGCGCGAGGAGCGGGCCGACCTGGATCCCGCGGCGCCGCAGATGAGCGTCGTGCGCCTCGAGATGGCCGCTGCCAAGGCGGCGCCGCCGGTGCTGGGTGAGGTGGACCCGCTACGCACACTCACCCTCCTGCCGGGTGTGGCCACGACGTCCGACGCCTCCACCGCCTTCTCGGTGCGCGGCGGCAGCGTCGACCAGAACCTCATCCTGCTGGATGAATCCGCGATCTACAACCCATCACACATCCTCGGCTTCCTCTCCACGTTCAATGCCGACGCCATCGACAACGTGACGCTCTACAAGGGGGGCATTCCGCCGCGCTTCGGCGGGCGCCTGTCGTCGGTGGTGGACATCCGGCAGCGTGATGGCAACCGCGAGGAGTTCGCGGGCACGGCGTCCATCGGCCTGCTCTCCAGCAAGCTGCTGCTGGAAGGGCCGGTGCCGGGCAAGCGTGGCTCCTATATCGTGGCCGCACGACGCTCCTATGCGGATGCCTTCCTGCCGCTGGCGAGCGACACGACCATTCGCGACAACCGCGCATACTTCTACGACCTGAATGCCAAGGCGCAGGTCAACATCGGCACCACGGGCGCCGTGATCGCCTCCGGCTTCATGGGGCGCGACATGTTCGCGCTGCGAGATGCCGGCTTGGGCGCCACGTGGGGCAACCGGGCCACGGCGCTCCGCTGGCATCAGGCATTCGGCGGGCGGCTCTTCTCGAGGATCTCCGGTGCCTGGAGCGACTACGACTACAAGCTGGGCTTCCGCGCCGAGCCTGACGACTCGGCGAGCTGGGTCGCGAGGATCGTGAGCGCGGACCTGCGCATCGATGAGAGCTGGCAGCTGACGGCCAACCAGCGGCTCAGTGTCGGCGGCGAGTTCTCGCGCAACGTCTTCCGCCCCGGCCGTTTGAGCCCGGTGGGTGACACCACGGGCTCCAGCGTGCGCGCGCGCGAGGTGGAAGGACGCCTTGGCGTCTCCCGCGCGGCATTCGTGAACTGGGAGATGGACGTGGGGACGCGGCTGGGGCTGCAGGCCGGCCTGCGCTACGCGGACTTCGCCCGCGTTGGCGAGGGGACGCGGTACCGGTACGCGAACGATGCGCCACTGACCTGGAACGCGGCGCTGGGTCGGTACGAGCCTGGCGTGCTGGTGGACAGCAGCCGTGTGCCGAGCGGGGCGCGCATGGCGTTCTACGATGGCTTCGAGCCGCGCGCGACGGTGCGCTTTTCCCTCACGCCGCAGCACAGCCTCAAGGCCAGCTACGCGCGCACGCAGCAGTTCCTGCAACTTGTCTCGAACACAAACTCTCCGACGCCGCTGGACGTGTGGGAGCCGGCCGGGCCGTTCATCCGGCCGCAGGTGGCCGACCAGTATGCGTTCGGATGGACGGGACAGTACCGCGGTGTGGAGGTCACCGCCGAGGCGTACTGGAAGCGGGCGCAGAACGTCGTGGACTACATCGATGGGGTGGACGTCTTTCTCAATCCGCGCCTGGAAACAATGCTCGTGCAGGGCGAGGGACGCGCGTACGGCCTGGAGTTGTTTGCGCGACGCGCCGAGGGGCGCTTGACCGGCTGGGCCAGCTACACGCTGGCACGGGCCGAGCAGCGCTTTTCGGCGGCGGGGACCACGAATGGCGGGATCAGCGGCGGGCGCTGGTACCCGTCGCCCTTCGACAAGACGCACAACCTGTCGCTCGTGGGGAGCTGGTTGTGGACCCCGAAGTGGAGTGTCGGATCGACCTTCGTGCTCGCATCGGGCCTGCCGGCCACGCTACCGCGCGCACGCTACTGGGTGGATGGCTTCCTCGTGGCGGAGTATGGCGATCGCAACTCCTCGCGCCTGCCACTCTATCACCGCCTGGACCTGAGCCTCACGCGGCAGTTGGGGCGCGGCGAGCTGCAATTCGGCCTGCTCAACGCCTACAACCGCTTCAACGCGCAATCGCTGCGGGTGCAGCAGCGCAACGACAATCCGCTGGTCGCCGATGCGGTCCAGACCTCGATCTTCGGCATCATCCCGAGCCTGAGCTATGTCTTCCGTTTCTGAGAGCGCCAAGCGTGCGACCATGCTGGGGGCCGCGCTGCTGCTGACGATGGGGTGCGAGCGCGTGGTGGATATCACCGTGCCCACGATGGACACGCGCCTGGTGGTGATCGGGCGGCTTGAACTTGTGCGCCGGGCGCCGTCCGGACGGCAGGTCATCACGCTGACCACGAGCGCTCCGTACTTCCAACCGGCGGGCCCGCCCCCGGCGCGTGGTGCGGAGGTGCGGGTCACGGACAGTCGGGGTGTGACCACGCTCTTCCGCGAGGAGGCGAGTGCGCCGGGCGTGTACATCACCGACAGCCTCGTTCCGATGCTCAACCGGCGGTACACGCTGCGCGTCCGGTGGAACAATGAGACGTACGAGGGGAGTGACTCGCTGCTGCCGGTGGCCCCGATCGATTCGTTCTACTTCCGGGAGCGTACGGGGCTCTTCGCGCCACCGGATGTCGCGCGCGAGCCGGGTCCGCGGGCGACCATCGACTTCAGGGATCCGCCCGGCGTGGAGAACTACTACGTCTGGGACCAGTTCGTGGACGGTGAGCGACTGGTGCAGAGCGATACCGCGTTCCGCTTCCGGCCGATGGAGCGCGACGCCTTCTTCAATGGCGCGCGCGTGCGCGGCTTCCAGCCGTACTCGGGAGTCGTGCTGCGAGCCGGCCAGACGGTGCGCCTGCGGCACATGTCGCTCAGCGCACAGGGGTATCGCTACTACCTCACGCTCAACAACACGACGCTCGGGGACGGCTCGCCGTTCTCGATGCCGCCAGCCAGCCTGCGCGGCAACGTGGCCAACCTCACCCGGCCGGCGGAACCGGCGTTAGGGTACTTCCTGGCGGCGGAAGTGGATGAGCGCACGGCGAGGGTGCCGTAACCATGCGTCGGGCTCTTGTCGCCCTCAGCAGGCATGCTGCGCCCGCGCCATGACCGCACAGATGAAAGCTGCGGTGTGCCGACAATACGGACCTCCGTACGTGGTCACGATCGAGAAATGGCCGAAGCCCGTTCCAGGTCCTGATGAGGTGCTGATTCGCGTGCGCGCCTTCACGGTGTCGTCGGCCGACTGGCGAGTACGCAGCCTCAGCATGCCGTACGGGTTTGGTCTTGCCGGACGGCTCGCGTTCGGGGTCACCGCGCCGCGACAACCGATTCTCGGCAGCGACCTGGCTGGAGATGTCGTCGAGATCGGGGCCGCCGTGCGAAACCTTGCCGTGGGCGACGCTGTCGTGGCGTTCTCAGGTGCAACGCTGCGCTCTCACGCCGAGTACTGCTGCATGCGTGCCGACGGCGTGATCGTGCGCAAGCCGCCGACACTGTCGTACGAGACGGCGGCCGCACTCCCCTTTGGCGGCACCACGGCGCTCGACTTCTTCCGGCGCGGCGCACTGCGCACTGGCGACAGTGTCCTGATCAATGGCGCGTCGGGGACCGTTGGCTCCGCGATGGTGCAACTCGCCGCCCAAGCCGGCGCGGAGGTCACGGCGGTGTGCAGTGGCGCCAACATTGACGCGATGCGGCCGCTCGGCGCCGCACACGTGGTGGACTACGCGCGCGTCGACTTCGCCGGAGAAGGCAAGCGATACGACGTGATCGCCGACGCGGTGGGCAACGCGCCGTACTCGCGCGTGCGCCATCTCCTCACCTCACGCGGGCGCCTGCTGCTGGTCCTGGCAACGCTCCCCGAAATGCTCCGCGCGCCATGGGTGAACGCCGCGTCGCGGCATCGTATCGTTGCTGGCCCCGCGGCGGAGCGTGTGGACGACTTGCGCACACTGGTGGACATGGCGGTGGACGGGCGCTTCACACCGCTGATCGATTCCCGCTTCACCTTCGATGAGATCGCCACAGCGCACGCGCGCGTCGAGACCAGGCGAAAGCGAGGGAGTGTCGTGGTCGTCTTGCGCTAGCGACGAAAGGGAGGCGCCGTCAGGCCAGTACCTGCGGCGCCGCCCGACGGCGTTCGCGCCAGAGGAGCCACTCGGCCACGAGGAGATTGGGAACCCAGCTCCCCCACGCCGCCAGGCGATACGCGAGTAGGAAGGAGACGCCGGCCACGCTGAGCGCCGGCAGGTAGAGCCGCAGCGTGACACCGCCAAGCGCGAGAGCCACGCTACGCATCATCCATCGACGGTGCGCGCGTACATCGCCTTTACGGATGGCAACCCAGGCCAGCGCGCTGAACACCATCCACAGGACGGCGACTGCACCCATGCCCACGCGCACCAGCTGTCCACCATAGGCAAAGAAGGACAACCAGAGCGCGGCGCTTCCGCCCACGCACGCGCCAACCACGAGGTAGGCGCGCCCCATCCACCGGTGCAGCGCCGGCCACCGGCGCCGTAACCGTGTGGACCACTGCAGCAATCCGATCAGCGGGGCACAGGATGCCCCGACGGCGTGCAGCACGATGGCCAGCGGGTGCTGCGAGAAGTTCACCGTCGTGCGTGTATCGGTCGCGGGGTCGTACATCGCGTACTGCGCGACGGCGATGACGGCGACCAGCGTCGCGAGCAACAGCGCCACCACGATCGCGGACCAGCGAGTGAGTGGCCGCAGCCACCGCGTGCTCGGCCACGGCGCGCGCTCACGACCCGTCATCGCGGCATCTCCTGCGTGTCCGAGGGACCCACCGCCACGCGCAGCTGTTCCGCGAGCCGCCGGGCGCCGGCGGTATCCACCGGAATGCCGCGGAGATGCATCAATACCGCGCCGTCGCGACCAAGCACGAGCTGATTGGAGGTGCCCCGATCGATCCCGAACTGCTTCGAGATCGTGCCGTTCGGATCGACCAGCACCGGGCGGTCCTTGCCACGTGGCAGCTTTCGCCGAATGAGCGGATAGAGCAGGCGCGGTGCACCGCCGACGTCGGCGATGCCCAGGACGACGAAGGGCAGTGACTCTCGGCGCCCACCGAAGGCGGCCAGCGTCGCATCAATCCAGGCATCGAACGTCCTTGCAGCCACCGAACCGCCAGCGACGATGAGCACCGGCTTGCCGGATAGCTCGGCGGCGGTGTGCACGTGTCCGAACTGATCACGCAGGCTCCAGCTGGTGGCCGGCTGTTGTGCCCACCCGAGCCATGGCCACGCGAGCAGCAGGGCGCCGAGCCTGGCGAAATGGCGAGGATAGGCACGGGCGGCAAGTTGCCCCGCCCGCGGAGAAGGGGTGCACACCATGAGCCGAGGGGTTCGAGTCGGACGCGGCCCGTCCTCCGGGCAGAGACTTACAGCGTAAGATCACCAATCTTACACTGTAAGTTGAAGCGTCGCTACCCCTGTCGAGACGATCTTCGGCACTGCTCCCCGCCTTCGCGCTCGAGCGCGTGGCTGCCGCTCAGCGTCGCCTGGAGCCGGGCACCGGGTCCAGGCCCGCGCCCCTCACTTCCTCCGCGCCTTCACCTCGCGTACCAGCGCCTGGAACCGCGGCTCCGCGTGCAGGGGTTTCCACGTGTCGGCGAACACCTGGCAGCAGGATGTGGTCGCGCGCTCTTCGAGCATACGCTCGAGCCACGTGATCGCGCCGTCCCTGTCGCCGAGCGCGAGGAGCGGCTGGGCGATGTAGCTGCCGTCGATGTAGCGCACCTTCGATGCGGCGATCAGTGTGTCGACGAGTGCGCGTGCCTCGGCCTCGCGTCCCAGCGCCGCGTACGCGACCGCCGTGAGGGACCGGTTGGAGCTCTGCTGACGCGAGCCGTGTGCGAGCACGTCGAGCGCCTCCTGCGGCCGGCCGAGCGCGAGCAGCACCTTGGCCCTCCAGTTCCACGCGGCCGCGACGGTGGAGTCGAGGGCGATCGCCCGGTCGAGATCCGCAAGCCCCTCCTCTACCTGCCCGGCTTCGAACTTTGAGGCGCCGGCAATCAGTCGCTTGAGGGGCGCCGTCGGTTGAAGCGCAGCCTCGCTGTCTGCCAGGATCGCGCCCTCCCTGGTCCGGCCAAGGAAATTCAAGGCGGAGGCATAGCTGCCGATGGCCGTGCTCGACCGGGGGTCGAGCCGTCTGGCGAGCTCGGCTTCGCGCAAGGCCGCCGCCCCATCCCACTTGTTGTAGAGCAGCACCGTCACGTTCATCGCGTGTGCCTCGGCGAGCGTGGAGTCGAGCGCAAGCGCGCGCTGCACCGCCTCCTCGATCTTCGGCATGGCTTCGCGCGGCGCGACCCAGTCGTCGTTCAGCCACTGCCACGCTTCGGCGGTGGCGGCCCAGGCCAAAGCGTACCCGGGGTCCTTCTGGATCGCCTCGGCGTAGAGCGCGATGGCGCGGCGCAGGCCGCCCTCGCTAAATCGATACTGCAGGAAACGGCCGTTCAGGTACAGGTCGTAGGCCTCAGGATTCTCAGTGCCGCGCTTCGTCAGCAGCCGCTGCTCCCCGGATCCGAGCGTCACGCGCAAGCTGTCCACCGTGGTCTTCGCGATCTCGTCCTGCAGCGCAAAGACATCCTGCAGGGTGCGGTCGTATTGGCGTGACCAGATGACGGCACCGTCGGACGCCCTCGTGAGCCCGACGGTGACGCGCAGCAGTTCACCCGCGCGCCGCACCGAGACGTTCAGCAGCGACGCCACGCCGAGCTTGCGCCCCTGCTCGGCCGGCGTGGCCTGGCTGCCGGCGAAGGCGAATGACGCCTCGCGCGACCGCACGACGAGCTGCGGCATCCGCGAGAGCTGGCTGATCAGCGTCTCGGCCATCCCCTCGGAGAAGCTGGCGCTCGCGGTATCGCTCCCCTGCAGTGCCTCGGGAATGACGGCGATGCTCTTCTCCGCAATCGGTGTGGGCGGCGCGCGTCGGAGCGCCACGATCGTGATCACGGCGAGCGTCGCGACGGCGATCGCGGGGAGTAGCCATCGTCGCGCCGGCGTGGCCGTCTCGGCGAGCGCCGCCGTCCGCTGCAACCCACCACTCGATGTGTGGATCGCGTCCAGCGCGTGCACCAGCTCACTCGCCGCCTGCGGCCTGTCAGAAGCGCGCTTCTCCAGGCATCGCATCACCAGCGCCGCCAGCATTGGCGGAATCGTCGACCGCTTCACGGTGATCGGTTCCGGCTGCTCGGTCACGTGCGCCGCGAGCAATCCCCGCCGCGTGTGGCCCACGAACGGCGGCTGCCCAGTGAGCAGTTCGTACGCCAGCACGCCGAACGTATAGATGTCGGCCCGGTGGTCCAGGTTCGGGTCGGCCGTCGCCTGCTCGGGCGCCATGTATGCCGGCGTCCCCATGGCCATCCCCATGGAGCTTTCCGCGTGCTCCTCGACGCGGCTTGACGCCGAGAGCGCCTTGGCCACCCCGAAATCGGTCACCATCGCGCTGCCACCCGAGAGCAGGATGTTATCCGGCTTGATGTCGCGATGGACGATGCCGTGGTCGTGCGCGTGGGCCAGCGCCCCGGCGATCTCGCGCAGCAGGCGGACCGCTTCATTGAGGGGGAGTTCGCCGCGTGTCTCGAGCCGCGCGCGCAGCGAATCGCCCTTCACCAGCGGCATCGTGAAGAACGGCAGCCCGCCGGCGTCTCCAGCGGTGAGCAGCGGCACGATGTGGGGATGTTGCAGCCGGGCAGCGATGGCGATCTCACGCTTGAAGCGCTCCAGCGAGACCTGTCCACCCAACTCGGCGGGGAGGACCTTCACCACGACTTGCCGGCCGAGCGCATGCTCGGTGGCAACGAAGACGCGCGACATCCCGCCGCCAGGTAGCTCACGCTCGAGCGCGTAGGCGTCGCCGAGGGTGCGTTGGAGCTGGTCGCGCAGGTCGGAGGTCACCGGGGAGTGGGTGTTCGGCGTGACGCGATGTGTGTACGGCACCGACGGGCGGACTGTACTCCATCGGGGCCTGCGCCGCGCGCGGACGCTCGCCCCACCAACGTACCGCAGCTGGCGGAAGGTGCCAAGAGCGACTGACGGCAGCTTCCATTGGTTAGGCAGCGCCTCGTGTCCCCCGGCCGGACCGGCCTCCGTCCTCTCGACCTGGAACACCCTTGCGCACCGGCGCCTCGATCGCGGCGCCTGGCGGGGCGATGCTTGAGCTGCCGGGTGGGGCGAGCGACTCCCAAGGCTCCCGCCCCGGCCCGCACAGAGCCCGCACGGCGTCGTCCCCGCCTCTAGCACGAGGACCTTCGCTGCCGCCCGCAGGATCGGAAAGCCGACTCAGCAATTGGGCGCCGAGTCCGACGACTGCGAGGACCAGCGCGGTTGGCCTGTTCGAGGGAGGGCCTGGAAACGAGGCAAGGGGACGCGTTAGGTAGTCCGGTCGCGCGCGCACCCTGCGGCGTGAGACGCGCGTTGTGCTACCCCCGCCCCGCTGACACCGGCACGCGTGCGGCCGAACATGTGGCTGGCGGCGTAGTACTCGTCGTTGAATACGCCGAGGGGCCCGTGCAGGCGCTGGGCGGGCAGCTGGGCGAAGATCGTCGCGAATCCGAGGTGCCGCTGCATCTCTGTGGAGCGACTTCGCGCGAGCAGCCACCATCCGAGCCACATCGCCGCGAAGCTGAAGGCAGGCCCTGCATAGGTCGCCATCCACGCGCCGACGGTTCCGTCGCAAGCGGTGCTGAAGCTGTTGAAGGACTTGTCGCCCCAAGCGCCGCACGCGACGTAGCCGGCAAAGTGGTGCGCCAGCGCTCAGAACCTGCTGTCGAGGTGGAGGTGGAGTCGCCACCGGCGCGACGGATGAAGGCCGCGCGCGACGTCAACTCGCACGAGGCCGTCGAAGATCGACGCACCAACTCCAACACCGGAGAGCGGCCGCCCGATGGTGCGCCAGGCGTCACGGTCGCCGGCCCAGCCAAGGTCGGCGAAGAGCGTCGGACGCACGAACCGGCGATCCGCCCCGAGCTCGGCGCGTGCCATCCAGAATGCGTCACCGGCGAGGGTGAGCGCGCGCTGGCCGCGGATGCTGTTGGTGCCCCCGAGGTAGAACGCGCGCTGGACTGGAAGGGTACCGGCAGAACTTCCCGCGCCGGCCGTGAGTGCGCCGACGAAGGGACCGCCCAATCCGTGCGATGCGGTGAGCTCGGCGAGCGCGCGGCCGTACCGGACCGTTCCGGTGGCGGCTTCCACAGCGAGATCGGCGGCGAGTCGCCAGCGGCGCGGATCATCGCCGCGGCGCGGCGTCGCGCGCAACGAGAGTCCCATCAGCGTGACCGGCGTCGCCGACGGGTTGTCGAGGACGAAGTCACGATCGCCCAACAGGCTCCAGCGGCTCTGCGTCGATGCCGCGCGTTGCCGCTCACCGAACAGTCGTGCGCGCACGCCGCCCCAGCGCGGTGACTGCGCCGTGAGCTCTCCGCCAGCCGCGCGGTAGTAGGCGCCGTCGTCCCGGCCGAAGAGGAGCGCCGGCACGGAGGCGGTGAGTGAGAGCGGATCTTCCCAGTCATTCATCGCGGCGAGCCGGCGAAAGACGGCGGCGCCGAGCAGCGTGCGGCCGTTCGATCGCACGAGCGTCGCCTCGCCGTTGAGCGCGCGGTCGGCGACCGATCCCCGCACGAGTGCGCCGACGGTGTAGCCGCGCCCCAGCAGGTGCTCGAGTCCGAGGCCGGTCGAGAGGCCCTCCACGCGGTTGTATCGCGTGAGCGGGAGGCCGAAGGACCAGGTGGGGCGGCTCGGTGCCCATCCCGGCTGGAGCCCGAGTCCGAGCGCGCCGAGCATCTCGCGGGCGGCGGACGCGTCGAACGCCGCGTCACCCGGGTCGAGAATCGAGGCCGGCAGCAGCGGCGATCGCGCGAGTGCCTCGCGATCGCGAGGCACGGTGGTGGCCACTTCGATTGCGCCACCATAGCGCCGGACGGTGACGGTGCGCGCTTCGGCCGTCGTGGCGGGCACGGGCGGCACGGCGCCATTCACGTCGGCATAGGTGAAACGATGTTCGATGCGCACCGTCGCCCGTGCCGGTCCAGCGACCGCGGTCCCCTCGAGCCACTGGATGCGCGGAAGCCAGAAGCGCTGATCGACGAGTCCGTACTCGATGGCGATCGCTCCGATGTCCGTGCGCAACGGCGAGACAAGCCCGCGCAGCCACGCCGGTGGGCGGCGGCCCTCGCCGCGCGCCTTCGTGACGGCGAGGATGTCGGTGGGCGCGGAAAGCCGGTAGATGGCGCGCACAAGGTCTGCCGTCGCCTGGTCGAACCAGAAGGATCCGACGACGAGATTCCACTGCGGCCGGCGTGCCGTGATGCGCAGCTCGCGCAGCAGGATCCGTTGTCCGTCCGGCAGCTGCAGGTGCACCGAGTCGCCGACGGCGTAGTCGTAGAACTCCTCGGCGCCGCGAGCGAGCGGGTTCACGAGCTCGCGCCTGTTCACGCTATCGCTCGCGGCGCGCGCCTGCCCGACAAACTCCGTGAGCATCCCGTCGCCGCTCCACAGTCGCTCGCGTCCCGGGAAGTACGGGAGCGGTACGGCGTCGGCGAGGTCACGGTCGGTCGCGCCCCCGAAGTTGCCGCGGAAGGCGCCGAGAAATGTCCGCGCGCCGAGCAACTCGACCCAACTGCCGCCGTTGCGGCTCCAGTGAATGCGCGCGACATCCTCGTGGCGGTACGCGATCCGCTCGCCGCCCATCGCGCGCACGCCGATGGACATCGTGACGCGCTGGCGCGAGGTGGCATTGTAGCTCGCGAGCGCTGCGTCGTGGCGTAGGCGCGCGACGCGCACCCGGTCGAGAAGTTGCACCGCCGCGGAGTCGCTCCGCATCGGTTGTGCGGCCAGTGATGTGGCCGCGCACAGCAGCGCGGTCAGGAGTACCGTCGTGCGCCCTCTGGTCATGTGCTCCCCTCCTCTGGCGGTCGCGCAGGGTCGACGCGCCGTACGGGAGGGGCTGGCACCGGTTTCCGAAAAGGCGGAGGATGGGGCGAACTGTGTCTGCGATGGGCTCTACCGTTCGCCACTGCCCGTTTTGCGGGCGCGCTGCGCGCAGGCGCCTCGGCAAGGTACGGCGGGATAGGCATTCCTCATGTGAAGCGGCACAAGGCCATCGAGGAAGACAACACCCGTCCCAAGCGCCTCGTGGTCGAGCTCAGTCTCGAGCACGCGATGCCCAAGCGACGCCCGGGCGTATGCGCGGCAGGTGCACCTCGCGTTTGCTCGGCCGGGAAAGTCCGTCGAGAACGCGTACGCCGCGAGCTTTCACGACAAGATCCGCGCCGAATGCCTGGACCAGCACTGATTCACGGATCTGCACGATGCCCGACGTGTCATCTCCGCGTGGCAGGACGACTACAACACCGTGCGTCCGCATGACTGCCTGCAGCGATGGACTCCAGAGCAATTCGCCCGCACCCTCACCCGTTCACCCCAGCCCTCGACCTACACCTCCCAGTGGTCCCGCTTTGGGGCGCAGGGCACCTACCATCCAAAGACCGTGCCGTGCGGAACGGACGTGCCGGTCATCCCGTGCGGCCAGCGCGCACGATCGAACGCGACGCCGGGACGTGACGACCCCGCATCGCGAAAGGCACTATCGATCGCCAGCGTGCCAGTCCTGTGATCGAGCTTGAGCATCCACACCCGGCGCTCCGCGGTGGGACCAGGTTCGTTGACGACGACCACCCGCGCTCCGTCGCTCGCAAGCCAATGTGGCCGCTGCCGTTCGTCGAACGACACCGATGACACCCTGCGCACCTGCGCGAGATTCGAGACATCGAGCGAGAAGACCTCGTGCTCGGGGGCATTGGCCTGGATCCAGTAGTTGCCGACGACGACCGGCGACGCACAGCCCCTGGCCGGCTCCGCGTGAACGAGCGACAGCGTTGGCGTCACGCCGGAGAGTCCCTGCACTTCGTAGAGACGGCACATCCCGGTGTTCACGAGCACCGTGCGTCCGTCGGGCAGGAGACGTGGTTCATTCGGTCCTTCGTCCGTCGGCAGCCTGATCGTCTTGATGAGCGAGAGGTCCGACAGCCGGTACACCTGCACCTGATTCCCGTTGTGGTCGTGCTCGATGGACCCGCGCAGCGGGTGCCACGTCGGGATCACCATGTAGGTGAGCGCGACGACAACGCGATCGAGGGCCGGCACGACGGCGAGTCCGTACGGTCGCAGCGTCGTCTGGTCGGCGGACGAATCTGCCGCCGATCGCCAGCGCACGAGACGTCCACGTTCGTTGAGCTCGGCGACTCCCCCGGGGCTCACGTTGCTGGCGCTCTGCGACTGGAACGTCGCGAGCACGTGCCCGTTAGGCAGGCGCGCAAGGCCGTGCAGGAAGTTGAGGTCCCCGACGCCGTTGAATCGTGCGATGACGCGTGGCTTCAGGGGATCCTGAAGGTCGAACAGCACGTTGCGATTGCCCGCGAAGCCATTCGCGAAGAGCGTCCTGCTCGGGCTGAGCTCCGGTTCCGTGTGATGCGGCCAGATCCCCTTCTCACCGATCGGCGTCGTGGCGACGATCGTCCCGTACCGGTCGCCGGCGCGCGCCAGATCGATGACGGCGAGAAAGTCGCTGTCCTGCCGATCCTCGTCCCCCGTCCACGCGAAGAGATAGCGCGCCGCCGGGCGCTCGGCGGGTGGAGTCGAGGGAGCGCGAGGGGCCGCGCAGGCGAGGGACACGCACGTCAGCAGCACCACCGTGGATCCTTCGGCGAGGTGTCGGGTCGGGGGTGTCATGCAGTCCCTGGAGATCGAGGATGAGCGTTGGAAGATGGGGGGCGGGTGCAGCGGGGACTAATGAACAGTTTCCTGGCCCATCGCCGGCTACGTCGAGGCGAACGCGCGACTCGATGTGGACGACATGCTGCGGCGGTTCGCGACCTACGCCGTCGTCCTGGACAACACACGCCGCCACGAGGGCCGCGCTGAACTGCGGACCCTGCTCGAGGAGGCGGTTGTCGCCGCCAAGGCGATCTTCACGCCGGATATCGAGCTTCCCTCAAGGTTTGGTCGTTCACTGGCCGCTTCCGAAGATGCCGGTGCGCGGCCGACTGCACCAACCTTCGCTATCCCCTGCGGGGCGCAAGACTCCAACCGGTCCCGAGCAGCGGAACGCTGGCACACGCGGGGCCGCCGTCACGGCTCGTGCCGTTGATGGCCGCGACGCCGATCGTGACCGCCGCGTCGCTCGACGCCTGGGCAAGCAGCGGCCGCAGCCCCTCGAGCGACACCTTCGCGCGGCGATCCCAGCACGAATCGCGTTGGCCCGCCCGTGTGCCCGAGGTGAGGTAGATGAACCGCCCGCCCCGCGCCCCCTGCACCGCCTGTCCACGGAAGTCGAGGTCCCCGTTCGTTCCTGTGACCACTCGTACGGTCGTCTCGAACTCCAGGTGCGGTGCACTCTGCGTCGGTGGCGAGAGTTCGCTGCGCCCAACCTGAAGTGCCCACGCCACGCCGGGCGGCGGCGCTTCGATGCGGATGCGAACTTCGAGCTCGCGTGGAATCATGCGATCGTCATGAGCACATCTCGTGGGTATCGGGAGAACGTCAGGTTGCGCTGCGGCCGCTTCCATGACATGCAGATGGGCGGCCGTCGGTCACCCACTGCCGTTAGGCATGGCTCGACCGCCTTCAGGTCGCGCGCTCCTTCGTCCCGAGCAGGTAGACACCGAACACCATGACCCAGATAGCGTCCACCACGACCGCCGTGCTCACCTGATATGCGAGCAGCTCGCGGCCGAGGCTGAGCACCAGCGCGACGAGGGCAGCCGCCGCCTACCGTCGGTCGCCCGTCTGGTGCAGCGAGCGTGCGGTGGGAGCTGGACTGTCGTTTCACGGTCCAGCCGAGGCGCAGCAGCGCGGCGAGGACGAGGCGCGCCCTGGCGGTTCCCCCGCGTGCTCACGCGGCGAGAAAGGTGACGTTGAGGAACTCAGGGACGGCTTCGCCGTGCTCGAGGCGATCGGCGAGGGCACCGAGCGCCAGCGCCTGCAGCCTGGCGACGGCATCGGTCCGGGTGACGCCGTACGCGACAACGCCCGGGATCGCGGCGACTTCGGCGATCCAGCGGCCGTCGGCTTCCTGGTCGCGTTCGATTGACAGGGTGATGATTCCTCCGGACGCGAAGGTTGGCCGGCGCCTCGAGAATGCGCCAGGGGGTCGCGGCGACGGCGGGGCGCCCCGGGGCAGCGAGGACGCCGCCGCTTGTCAGTGATGAGCACGTAGCGCGGCGTATCGCAGTGCTCGCTGGTGCCCGGTGTGGTGCCTAACGATCACGTTGAGCAGCGAGGGCATGAGATAGGATGCGGCCGCAGGCCGCGTCCAAATAGCCCTCGTGTGCTCCAACGCCTGTTGGCCTGCACGGGCGCTTGACTACGGCGCGAAGAGTTCCTGTAGCAGCGCGAGGGTCGCCCCGAGCGCTTGTGGGGCCAGGCGCCCGAGCTTTCTGGTCACGCGCTCGCGATCGATCGTCCGCAACTGGTCGAGCGTGACGAAGCCATCCTTCTGCTGAAAGCGGCAGGCGACGCGCCACGGATAGGCCTGTCCGCCGGTGGTCATCGGGGCGACGATGAGCGTGCGAAGGTGCCTGTTGAGTTCGTCGGGCGACACGACGACGCACGGGCGGGTCTTGCGGATCTCGCTACCGCGCGTCGGGTCGAGCTCCACCAACAGGACGTCACCCCGGCGGGGCGTCAGCGCCATTCCCACTCCTCGCGATCAAAGCGCGTCGCGCTTGGGGCATCCAGCAGGACATCGTCCCCTGCGGCGTGCATGGCCTTGGCGGCGTCCGCCCAGCCCGCGCGCGGCGCGCGGGCGGCTTCGATCACAATCCGACCGGGCGTGGCGCGCAGGACGACGTCTTCGCCGAGGCCCGCGGTCTCGAGCAGCGGGCGGGGCAGCCGCACGCCCTGGGAATTGCCGATGCGCACAATCCGCGTCTTCATGGGTTACCTCCGTGATTACATGGTAATCACCGTCGGCTGAAGCCGCCAGTAGGTCGTGTGCAGGCCAACGTTCAAGTTTACCTGCAAGGGAGGGCTATAAAGCGCGCGGCGGAGCCGCGCGCCTACCATAGCTCCCTTGTCAGGTGCAACGCCGGTTAGCCTGACGACGGTTGACGGGTTGCATCATGAGAATGCAGGCGCCGCCAAACACTCAGCGCGTCGAGTTCGTCTGTGAGCAAGGGCTCGGTGCGAAGAAGGTGCGGTTCCCAGTTCGCGAACTCCGAGCGGTCAAGCGGGAGATGTGCATAGGACTGAGCGGGCCCCTTCCCAGCGCGCTCGAGTGTCGACGTCTTCACACGCCGCGGACGCTCGGCGTAGCGCAACCCGAACTGGCGTACATGCACCCGCTCCGGCTCGACGGCCAACACCTTCACCACGCCATACGCCGCTCCATCCCGCACGGTGTACACGTCGCCGGCCGCAATCTCGCGCGGCGTCCAGGTGGCCTGGAGTTCCGCAATGAGCCGGGGGATGCGGAGGGCGTGGAGGCCACCATATGCTGCGAGTAAGGGGAAGTGCAAGACGTACGCGACGAGCACCGCCTCCAGGGCTGGGGCGACGTGCCATGTGTAGGCGCCGCCCACAGCCGTGAAGAAGAGCGGCAGTGTGACCGCAGCGACCCGAACTCCCCGTAGGGTGAGGATCGACAGGGCGAGTCCCACAGCGAATGCCAGGGTAAGCGGCCGAGCCGGCACCCAAGATCGATTCACGAGGCCCTCATACAGCGCGGCAGCGAGCGCGCCGACGGAGAGAATGATGCCCGCGACTGCGCAGCGGGAAATCGCTTGGTCGGCGCGCTCAAGATCGGCCATCACTCCGCGCCACGTCCGCCGCCGCTCCGTCATGTCGCTCAACGTCTCTCTATCGAGTCAGGCTAGAAAGTATGGCGCTTCAGGAATCTGTGTGGGCGGAGCGCAGGCGTTCGGGATACAGATCGA
>CAZVDJ010000009.1:0-22915 GCA_964626245.1 uncultured Gemmatimonadaceae bacterium | reverse complement strand
CCCCGCGTCCAACGGAGCGGGGTGAGCAGGAGGCAAACTCCATCCCGCGCTCCTGGTGCACGGACTACGTCCTCTTCAGCGACGAGGGACGGGTCTGTCGCTACTCGGCCACGGATGGGTCCGAGTACATCATCAGCAAGGTGACGCTGCGGCAGTTCCTCAGGGACGAGACGCTGGAACACTGCCCTCGCCGCGTCCGCATCTGCTTCTACCAGCACCTGGACTTTCACCAGGTCACCAAGGTGGAGGCCCTCCAGCCATGAAGCACGCGCCTGGAAGGTCGAGAGTGTCCGCGCGCGTCGCGAGCGCCCTCGCGAGCGCCGTCGCGAGCGCTGCCGCTTACCTCCTGCGACCGCGGTGGTCGGTCGCCGCCCTTGCCCTCCAACCACCCGCAGCGCCCACGACGCCGGTCGTTCCACAACCACCGGTCGCGCCGGCGCCGGTTGCTCCTCCCGGTCCCGCCACGGCGCCGGCCGGAGCCGGGGCCACGCTGCTTGGCGTCGCGGTCCTCGTCGGCCTCGGTGTCTCGCTCATCACCGTCGAGGTCCTCGACCGGCTCCTGCGCAGGCGGCCGCCACGCCCGCCGCGTATCGACGATCCACCGGACGACCCACGCTACGACTACTGCTTCTGGTGCACGTGCACCCCCGTGAGCTCGGAACGGTCGGCGCAGCTCACCGCTGATGGCGTCGCCGCTGCCGTCCGCTGCACGCTCCAGTGCGAGTGCCCGGACATCGGCGCGTACCAGGCGGTGCTCCACTTCGAGGGTCGCGAGCGGTGTCCGAGCGTCGTGCGCATCCGCGTCTGCGTGATCGAAACCTCCAGGGGGACGTTCTTCCGGATCGTGCGGTACGAGATCGTGCAGGAGTGACGGTCGGTGTCGATTCTGGCCGGTCTCGTTCGACGTCCCGGTGAGGCCGCGACGCACGCGACACCTGACACGAACCGACTCCAGGAGCGAGCCATGCGATTCATGATCATCGTCAAGGCGACGAAGCAATCCGAAGCGGGGGTCCTGCCAACGCCGGAGGCAATCGCCGCGATGCAGGAGTACAACGAGGAGCTCATCAAGGCCGGCATCCTCCTCGCTGCCGAAGGGCTGTCGGCGAGCTCGAAGGGCGCGCGCGTGAAGTTCAGCGGCGACAAGCGCACCGTCATCGATGGTCCGTTCACGGAGACCAAGGAGCTCATTGCCGGCTTCAGCATCATTCAGGCGAAGTCGCTGGCCGAGGCGATCGAGTGGGTGAAGCGCGCCCCGAACCTCTCCCCTGATGGCGAATCCGAGGTCGAGATCCGCAAGGTGATGGACCTGGAGGATTTCGGAGAGGGCTTCACCCCCAACGAGGAAATCGCCAAGGTGAAGTACTGACAACGGGAGCTGGCCACGGGCAGGCTGGTCGATCTTGTCGGCCAGCAGGCCGGGCGCTATCTCGAGGGCACTCGCCGGCGACCGCGCAAGTGACGTCGCCGTCCGCGCCGGCGAGCACCACGGCATTCGACTCGCCCCGTGCCACGCACCATGGCAGCTCGTCGTTTGGAGATCCTGGGCACCAACCTGCGCGCCGCGTTGAGGTCACTGGGGCGCACGCCGGTCTACACCGCAACAGTCGTCGCCTCGCTCGCCCTCGGAATCGGGGCGAGCGTGGCGGCGTTCGGTGTCATCGACGCGGTGCGCCTGCGTGCCCTTCCGTTTCCCTCGGCGGAACGGCTCATCGTCCTGAGTGAAGTGCCGGCCGACGGATCGGCGACGCCTCCCGACTGCGCGCTGCGCTGCGACGTGTCGTATGTGACCTTCAGCCGCGTCCTCCGGGCCACGAGCCTGCGCACCATGGACGCGGTGGCCGGCTACACCAGCGGCGGCAAGGTCTACATGGCGGGGGGCGAGCCGGTGCCGGTGAGTGGGGGCGTCGTCTCGCCTAACGTGTTCGACCTGCTGCGCGCGGCGCCACTCAAGGGACGGCCCCTCACCGCGGCCGACGACCAACTCGGCGTCCCGCTGGTGACGGTCCTGAGCCACGGCATGTGGACCACACTGCTGGGATCGGATCCGGACATCGTCGGGAAGGTGATCAAGCTCAGCGACTCGCAGTACACCGTGGTGGGTGTCATGCCTCCCGGGTTCGACTTCGAGTCGGACAACGACTTCTGGCTTCCCACCGTCCCCACGCTCGATCCCAGCACCCGCCCGTCCATCCGCTCGCTGACGGTGCTGGCCAGGCTGGCGCCGGGCCGCACCCTCGCCGACGCCAGGGCCGAACTGGCGCGACTCGACCTGCCATCGGCTGGCGGCGCGGGGGGACGCGTTCCCATGCGGCTCGACGTCGCGCCACTGCGCGAGCGATACGTGGCCGCGACGGGCTCGCACGACATGATCTTCGCGGCCATGGTCGGCTGCCTCGTCCTTCTGGCCTGCGCCAACCTGGCCAACCTGTCGCTGGTGCGCGCGCTGGACCAGCGCACCGAGTTCGCCCTGCGCGCCGCGTTAGGCGCGACGGGGCGGCGCCTCGCGGGCCAGCTGGCGCTGCAGCACCTCGCGCTCCTCGTCATGGCCACGGCCGGTGGTCTGCTGGTGGCGCGCTGGCTCATCGACGTGCTCGGCTCCGCGGCGGCAATGGGCGGGCTTCGGCCGAGCGGGATGGAGTACCGCCTCGACGCGCATGGCTACGCCTTTGCCGCGCTGGCGGCGCTGGCCATTGGCGTGGTCATCAGCCTGGCGCCCATCCGGATCGTGCTCGCCACGCCGGCCGGTTCCGTTCTGCGCGAGGGCCCGTCGGCCGCCCTCAGGAGCAATCGCGCCCAGCAGGGGTTCGTGATCGCCCAGGTCGCCGCGGCGTTCGTCCTGCTGAGCGCCGGGGCATTGCTCGCCCGGTCGTCGGCCCAGGTCGCACGCGTCAACGTCGGCTTCGATGCCAGCCGTGTGGTGCAGGGGTCGCCGAGCTATCCGCATCCGTGGCGCGTGCCCGAGAAGTACCTGCCGGTGACCGGCGCGATCCTGGGCGAGCTACGCGCGCTGCCGGGAGTGAGTTCCGCCGCGCTCCGCGCATCGCTGCCGTTGCGCGGTCCGGCGGGCGCTCCGGACGTCGTCGTCGATGGCGGGACGGCGCCGCTGTCGTCGGCGCTGCTCCCTTCCACGATCTCCGGCATCAGCCCGCGCTACTTCGAAACGTTAGGCATCCCGTTCCTGCGCGGTCGCGACTTTGGCGATGGCGACGTCACGGCGGGTGCGCCGGTCGCGATCGTGAACGATTGGATCGCGAAGCGATGGTGGCCGGGACAGGATCCGATCGGACGCACCGTGCGCGTCGACACCGCGCCGGGACTGGCGGTGTCGCTGACGGTAGTGGGCGTGGTGGCCGACAATCGCGCGGCCGCGCCCGGGTTGCTCTTCGCGGACACCGGTCCCGAACTCTACCGTCCCTACCTGCAGGCGCACTCCCCCTTCCCTTCCTTCTTCACCTCGTCGCGCGGGGACGCGTCGACGCTGCTCAAGCCGGTGCGCGACGTGCTCGTGCGCTCCGTGCCGGATCGTCCGTCGTCCACCGTGCTGCTGGCAAACACCATCGCACAGCAGTTGGCGGGGGTGCGCGCCAATGCGCGGCAGGCGTGGTGGGTGGCGCTGGCCGGCCTCGCACTCGCGCTGCTGGGCATCCACGGCATTCTCGCCTACGCCGTGCGCCGCCGCATGCGCGAGATCGGCATTCGGAGCGCGATGGGCGCGAGCAAGGGGCACATCGTGGCGCTCGTTGCGCGTCAGGCCGGCGGGTTGGTGCTCGTCGGGCTCCTGGTCGGCATCCCGGCGGCGCGGGCAACCAGTCAGCTGCTGCAGGGACTGCTGCACGGCACCAACCCGGGCGACCCGGCGACCTATGCACTCGTTGCCGGCGGGGTGCTCGCCACCGCCGCTGTCGCGGCGATCATCCCGCTCATACGCGCCCTCCGCGTGCACCCCCTGGAAGCGCTTCGCGCCGAGCAGGTGTCCTGACGCCGGCGCCAGTCCTGGTGGCGTCGGGGTCGCTCCGGCGGCAGGCCGCCCCGATTACGGGGCGGTGACCGGCTGCAGCAGCTGTACGAGCGCCGCGTGTTGCCGCTGGCGGGCGATCGCCAGCGGAGTGGAGCCCGACGCGAGCTTCACGTTGGGGTCGGCCCCTTCCTGCAGGAGCGCGACCGCGGCCTCGAGCGACCCGAACTCGGCGGCGTGGTGCAACGGGGTGAAGCGGCGGTTGTTTCCGAGGTCCAGCCCCGCGCCGTGCTGTGCCAGCCAGTGCACCACCGCGGGGCGGTTGAACTCGGCCGCGTAATTCAGGGCCCGGCGCCCGTTGTCGTTGGTGCGGACGTCGAGGGCATCGACGTCGGCGCCCTGCTCGACCGCGATGGCCAGCGCCGCGACGTCGCCGCTTCGCGCCGCGGCCCAGAGCGCCGCCTGCGCCGCGCGCACCGGCGCGGTGCTGTCGCGGCACGCCGCCAGCAGCAGGGAGAGGGTCGCGATGCGCGCGACGCGCGACAAGCTCAAGTGGCGCTGCAGGACCATGGGGAGAGAGAGTGAGGGTGAGGTGCGGGGGACGCGAGGTGCCTACTGACCCGCGCTCCGCGCCACGAAGGTGTTCGCCTCGCGCATGAGCGCTGGGACGACGTTGAAGTGGGAGTTGTGATGCAGCGCGCCCGCCTGGTTGGTGTTCATCGAGACGATGACCTTCGACGCCGGATCGTACAGGTACATTGCCGACGAGTTGCTGGTCGCCCCGCTATTGCCGTAGGAGACGCGCCCGAAGTAGCCAAATCGCCGGATGCCGACACCGCCACCAGTTTCACCCGGCACGCGCCCGTCGCTCTCGACGATCGTCAGCAGCATCGCCTTGCCGGCCGGTGAAAGGAGGTCGCCATCGAAGAGGCGGCGCGCGAAGGTCACGAGCTGCCGGGCCGACACGTAGGTCTCGAGGCGCATCGTGAAGAGCGCGGGGCCGAAGAACTGGTCGAAGCTCACCGCCTGCCCCGCATTGTTGGCCCCCCAGTGCGTCGCCGGCCGCAATGCTCGCGTGCTGACCTGGCCTGGCGTCCAGACCTCGTCCTCGGCGCCCGCGAACAACTCCCGGCGCACGTACTCGCCAAAGGGGAGTCCGCTGATGCGGGCGCTGATGATGGAGAGCAGCAGGCGATCGGTGTTGCTGGCCTGCCAGCCCGTGCCGGGCGGAAAGTCCGGCGGGCCAATCATCGGCAGCAGCTCTTCGGGCTCCCAGCTGCGCTGGAGGTCGGCGAACAGGTTGCCCTGGTAGTCCGGCGACGAGCCGTAGTCCGCGAGGCCGCTCTGGTGCCAGAGCACGGTGCGCAGCGGAATGTTGCCCGCGACGTTTCGCGCCCCGGGAAACCAACGGCCCAGGGTGTCGGTCAGGGCCAGCTGGCCCTTGTCCACCAGCCGCAGCGCCGCCACGGCGGCGATCATCTTGGAGATGCTCCCCGTTCCCAGCAGGCGATCGGCCGTCATCGGGACGCCTGCGACCTCGGTTCCGACTTCGGTGGTGAGCATGGGATGCCCGGGCACCGAAATGGCCAGTTGGGCGCCGGTGACGCCGTTGGCGCGCGCACTGTCGACGAACATGCGCACCAGCCGGGCGCTGACCTCGGCGAATGTCTCCGTCGGCGTCGGCGGCGGCGGTTCCTGGGCGGTGGATCCTCCGCAGCCGAGAAGCAGCACGAGGAGGAACGGCAGGAGCAATGGCATGATGGGTCCTGATGGTCTCCGGGCGCTGCGCGCGACAGCGCTCATCCTCCTCCAGACTACCGCGCCCGGTACGAGGTGCCACGGACCTGCGTCGTGCCACACACCACTCACACACGTGTGACGAACCGATCCGCCGGGGCGCGCGCTCGTTAGGGAAGCGGCAAGCCGGCACCCGCTCTCACGCAGCGCATACATTCCCTCGCGTGTGTTGACGAGGCTGGTGGGACCACATTGCCGTCACCGGGGCATCCCGGTGAACTCTTGGGAGGATTGCGCGGCGATGGTCACACGAGCGGTATCCGCTGCCCTGGGAGGTGCGCTCCGCACCGCTCCGTGGCGGGCGGTGGTATTCGGCCTGCTCCTCCTGCTCATGGTGGTGGATGGCGCCGACGCGACGGCACAGCGTCCGGGGGGAATCGTCGGGACGGTGCGCGATGAACGCGGAACGCCGCTGCCGGGCGCACAGGTCCTGCTCGACGGCGTGCCATCCGGCGTCACTCGGGCCGACGGGGCATTTCGCGTGGCGGGCGTTCGCGCCGGCCGCCACTCGCTGCGGGTGACGCGCCTGGGATACGCGCCGTTCGAGGACGGCGCCGTCGATGTCGACTCCGGCGACGTTCGGCGCGACGTGGTACTGGCCGCGCGGCCCGTCCCCCTGTCACAGGTGATCATTGCGCCGGGCGTGTACGGCGGACTCGATGCCGCTACGCCTTCGCTGCAGGTGATCAGCCGCGAGGACCTGCTCACGCGTCCGCAGCTCGTCGAGGACCTCTTTCGTTCGCTCAACCGGCTGCCCGGCGTGTCCGGCTCGGATTTCAGCGCCAAGCTGCGCATACGCAACAGCGAGGCAGACGAAGTGCTCGTCACGCTCGATGGGCTGGAGCTGGTCGAGCCGTACCACATGAAGGACTTCGACGGCGCGCTGACCATCGTGGACCAGGACGCGATCGGGAGCGTGGAAGTGAGCAGCGGCGGGTTTGGTGCTGCGCACGGCACGCGGGCAGCCGGCCTGGTCCAGCTGCGCACGGCGGAGGTGACCGACGGGCCGGCGCGCACCACCCTCGGCCTCTCGCTGTCGAACATGCGGGCCCGGAGCGAGGGGACGTTCCACCAGGGAAAGGGCGAGTGGCTGGTGAGCGCCCGCCGGGGATACCTCGACCTCGTGTTCAAGCTCATCGATGAGCCCGATGCCCCGAATCCCGTCTACTATGACGTCCTGGCCAAGCTGCAGCGAACGGTTGGGCTGCGGCATGTCGTCGCCGTGAATGCCCTGGTGGCGAACGACAGGCTGACCTTCGCGGTGGATGAAGGGGTGACCAACGCGCGGGGGAGCTACGGGAACGCGTACCTGTGGACCACCGTGCGGTCGCAGTGGACGGACCGGCTTCGCAGCACCACGCTGGTGTCGCGCAGCGGCTTGCGGTGGCGGCGGGATGGGCAGGAGGCCGAGTTCATTGGTGGCGCGCCGCTGGTGCGCGCCGGCTTCGCCGATCGCCGCTCGCTCACGCAGCTCGGGGTCAAGCAGGACTGGGCGTGGGACGTGGCGGGTGGGGGGAGATTCAGCCTGTTGTTCGGGGGCGAGGCGCGGCGCGAAGCCGCGGACTACGACTACGCGCAATTCCAGGTGCGGCGCGCCCGGCGCGGCACATCCATCGTGGTGCTCGATTCGACGGCGTGGCGGCTGGTGCGACCGGTTGATGGCTACCGGCAGTCAGGGTACGGCGCGCTGCGCGGGGCCGCCGGACGATTCACCTACGAGTTGGGTGCGCGCGGAGACCGGCTGACATGGACGGGGCGAGGGACGGTGACGCCGCGCTTCAACGTGCGCTGGGACGCGACGCCGCAGGTGGCCGTGCGTGCCGCGTGGGGGACGTACTCCCAGGCGCAGGGGCTGCAGGATCTCTCGGTGGTGGACGGCGACAGCGCCTTCTCCCGCGCGGAGGTGTCGACACAGCGGATCATCGGCGTGGAACAGCGGGCTCCCGGCGGATGGAGCTGGCGGGTGGAGGGTTTTGACCGGCGCATTCGCGATCCACGCCCGCGCTGGTATTCCGCTGACGGGGAGCTCGACCCGTTCCCGGAGGGACAGCTCGATCGCGTACGGCTGGCGCCGGACTCGTCGCGCGTGCAGGGGGCCGAGTTCATCGTGACGTACGATCCCGGCGGGCGCGTGCGCGCAAGCGCGTGGTACTCGCGCACACGCGGTCGCTCGACGTACGGCGGAGCGGAGACGTCGCGCGCGTATGAAGAGCCGCACGCCGGCGCCATCGACCTGGCGTTCCGTGGACTCGGGGGATGGACGATCGGCACGGCGTGGACCGCGCGCTCCGGCTGGCCGGCGATGCCGGCGACGTTCGCGCTGGACACCATCGCGCCCAGGCAGGTCTCGATCCGCCGGGTCCGACCGTCGGCGATCTTCCACGGCCGGCTGGCCGGCTATCAGCGGCTCGATCTGCGTGTATCGCGCCGGTGGCTCACGCGGCGCGGGAGCGTGAGTGTGTATGGCGAGGTGTTCAACCTGCTCGATCGCGCCAACCAGCGTGGCTGGTCGTACGACGCCCTTGTGGAGGGCGGCGTGCTGAGCGTGCGCCCGACGGCCGAGGCGTTCATCGGGCGCCTGCCCACGGTGGGGGTGCAGTGGGTCTTCTGAGCTCGACTCCTCCTCGCCAGCCCCTGCCGGGACGTGGTCACGACGACGCCAAGCGCCAACCGAGCGTCGTGAAGGTGCGCGTCGCTGGGGCGGCATGTTCGAGGGCGTGGAAGCGGGGCGTGACGAGTCCATGTGCAGGTGGCGCGTCGGGTCATGCGTGCGATACCATGCGGCGCGAGCGTCGGGACCGCGCTCGGCCTCCACGCCTCACGCGCACAGACCAGCAATGTCCGCCTCCATCCGACTCGGAACTCCGGCCGACGCCGAGGCGCTCGCGCAGCTGGCGGCCGACACCTTTCGCGACACCTTTGCCGCCGACAACGATCCCGGCGACATGGCTGCGCACCTCACGCGCTCGTACGGCCCGCAGCAGCAGGGACGCGAACTCGCCGATCCGGCCATCTGCACGCTGCTCTGCGAGGCGGACGATGTGCTCGCTGCGTACGCGCAGCTGCGAGGTGGTCCTGCGCCCGACTGCGTACACGGAACGGCGCCGCTGGAACTCTGGCGCTTCTACGTCGCGAGGGGGTGGCACGGGCAGGGACTGGCGCAGACGCTGATGCAGCGCGTGCACCAGGAAGCTCGGCAACGCGGCGCCGACACCCTCTGGCTGGGCGTGTGGGAACGCAATGCGCGTGCGATCGCCTTCTACCGCAAGGCAGGCTTCGTGGACGTGGGCTCGCACCTCTTCATGGTGGGGAGCGATGCCCAGACCGATCGGATCATGGTTGCCGACCTTTCGCGCGACTGATCCCGGCGGTCACGATGCGCGCGGCCGTGGCGGTAGACACCACCGCGCGAGCCCGGCACATTGGAGCGCCCGCGCGACGCGCGCGCCTCCCCTTCGCCCCGCCCTCCATGCGCCACTCACCCGTTGCCGCGCTCCTCCTGGGCGCGCTCGCGACCTCCACCGCCGGCGCGCAGGACGCGCGTTCCCTCACGCAGTACATCGATTCGGTGGCCAACGCCGCCGTCACGGAGCAGCGCACTGCGGGCGTGTCGGTGGCGGTCGCGAAGAACGGGCGCACGATCGTGGCCAAGGGCTACGGCTTTGCCGACCTGGAAAACGACGTTCCCGCCACCGCCGAGACCGTGTATCGCATCGGCTCCATCACCAAGCAGTTCACCAGCGCGGCGATCATGCGGCTGATGGAGCAGGGGAAGCTCTCGCTGGACGACACGCTGCAGAAGTTCCTGCCACAGGTGCCCACGCAGGGCAATCGCGTCACCGTTCGGCACCTGCTCAACCACACGTCGGGCATTCGCAGCTACACGAGCCTAGGACCGAAGTGGCAGCGCGTGGTGCGGCTCGACCTGGTTCCCGACTCGCTGGCGACGCTCTTTGCCAACGAGCCGTTCGACTTCAAGCCGGGCGACGCGTATCGCTACAACAACTCCGGCTACTTCCTGCTGGGCATGATCATCGAGAAGCTGAGCGGAAAGAGCTATGGGCAGTACGTGCAGGACGAGTTCTTCACGCCGCTGGGGCTCAAGAGCACGGTGTACTGCGAGCAGGCACCGCTGATCAAGCGGCGCGCGCAGGGGTACCAGCCGCGTCCCGGCGTGCCATTCGTCAATGCCGAGCCGTTGAGCATGACGCACCCGTATGCGGCGGGCTCGTTATGCTCCACCGTCACCGACCTGGTGACGTGGACGCTGGCGCTGTCGAGCGGCAAGGTGGTGAGTCCCGCATCGTACGCGCTGATGACGACGCCGGGGACGCTCAACGACGGCAAGCCGATCACCTACGGCTTTGGCCTGGGAACCGGGGCGGTGCGCGGGCACCGGCAGGTGAGCCACAACGGCGGGATCAACGGCTTCGTCTCGGAGGTTCACCACTACCCCGACGACTCGGTGGTGACGGTGGTGCTCACCAACACCAGCGCACTGGCCGCCGTCGACATTGAACGCTTCGTGGCGCGTCGCGCGCTCGGGGTGAAGGACATTCCGGCCGTTCCCATCGAGGCGTCGGCGCTGGAGCGGTTGGTGGGGAGCTACCGTGTCGGGAACACGACCCAGCGGGTCTTTGTCGACGGAGGCAAGCTCCGCATGCAATCGCCCGGAGGGCCGCCGTTCACGCTGCGACACGTCGGAAGCGGGCGATTCGTGCGCGATGACAACGACGACGTGCAGTTCGAGTTTGCCGCGGGAACCCCGGCGCCGAGCCTGGTGCGGCGGCAGGGAGACAACGCATCGACAGCGACCCGAGTCCCCTGACGTCGCCATGCAGTGGCTGCTGGACGCAGATCCCGCCATCCGCTGGCAAGTGCTGCATGACCTGGCGGACGCCCCCGCCGGGCAGGTGACCACCGAGCGCTCGCGTGTGGCGGGCGAGGGGATGGGCGCGCGGTTGCTGGCGCTGCAGGCGAGCGACGGAACGTGGGCCGGCGGCGCGTGGAACCGCGAGGGGACGTCCACCATGCACGCGCTCACCCTGCTTCGGGAGTTCGGGCTCGATCCCGAGAGCGAGCAGGCGCAACGTGCGATCGGGCTGGTGCGCGAGAAGGTGACGTGGCGGGGGTGCGGCCCGGACGAGTGCGCCGGCAACCTGTTCTTCCAGGGCGAGGTGGAGCCCTGCATCAACGGACAGGTGGCCGCTGCGGGGGCCTACTTCGGACAGGACGTGCAGGGGATCATCGAGCGGCTGCTGCACGAGCAGCTGCCGGATGGGGGGTGGAACTGCGAGGCAGAGCGTGGCTCCACGCGGTCGTCGTTCCACACGACGATCTGCGTCCTGGAGGCGCTGCTCGAGCACGAACGACGCGCTGGTGCGCGTCCCGAGGTGAGTGCCGCGCGCCGCCGCGGCGAGGAGTACCTGCTGGACCGGCGGCTCCTCCGCCGCCGGTCGACCGGCGCGCTCATCGTGCGCGATCGCAAGTCGCGCTCGGCCGAGGAAGGCGACGATTCGGCGTTTGCCCGCTTCGCCTTTCCCACCTGGTGGCACTACGACGTGCTGCGCGGGCTGGACTACCTGCGCCGCGCCGGGGTTGCACCTGACGAACGCTTGGCGGAAGCGATCGACCTGGTGAAGCGGAAGCGGGATGGGGACGGGCGCTGGTCGCTCGATGTGCAGTACGCCGCGCCCGACCTGGGCGAGGGGAGAGAGCGCGAGGGGGAACCGAGCCGGTGGGTGACGCTGCGGGCGTTGCGGGTGCTGCGGTGGTTCGGGGGGTAAGCTGACGGGATGGGGGAGCGTGCAGCGCCGCGCTGATGGTGTCACCCTTCACCCACCTCCAATCCTCTCCCGCGATCTCCCCTCGGTCAGGTCGCCGTCGGTCACTCCCACCCCGCCCCCCAACTCGCCCCGCCGTCCCGCCTTCCGCGCGATCGCGAGCGACCCCGACGCCGACACGGCGCCGAGCACGGTGGCAGCGGAGGCGATCGTGGTGAAATGCAGCCATGTCGGACGCGCCCCGGTCAGCGCGGCGACGGTGACGACGCCGGCGCCCAGCAGTGCGCCAGTGGCGCCTCCAATGACGCCAAAGCGCCGCAACGACAGCTCCTCGAACCGCCGCCGCCCCTCCGTCAGCCACAGCAGTCCCGAGAAGACGACGCCACCGACGAAGCCGGGGATGGCGAGTGTCTGGGGCCACATGTCGAGGATTCGTCCGTCGGGGTCGACGATCCCTTCCATCACCCCGCCACCGATCACCGCCCACGCAATGGCCCACACGAGTCCCATCCCCAGCGCCCCGCGGATGCGCCGCAACCACCGTGTCATCTCGATGTCCTCCATCCGGTCGATACCGGTCGCCGAATGCCGTCCGTTCGCCGACAGCTCGTCGGCCGTTCGCGGCTCAGGGGCTCGTCGGCGGGTCGGCCGCCACGGCCGGCGACGTCAACTTTGCCAAACAAAGTATTCTGCGAGCGAACGTCGGGCAACGCCAGCAGATTCTCCGGGTCTCCTCACTCGCGCGTCATGACCAGACTCACGGCCGCCGAACCGCAGCTCTTCGTCCGGGACCTCGCCGCCTCGACCGATTTCTACGTCCAGCGGCTCGGCTTCTCCGTCGCCTTCACCTACGGCGAACCCCCGTTCTACGGGCAGGTGTATCGCGACGGGGCGCGCCTGAACCTGCGCCACGTCGATGATGCGGTGATCGATCCGGAGCGGCGCGAGCGCGAGCAGCTGCTCGCCGCATCCATCCCGCTCGATGACCCGGCGACACTCTTTGCCGAATACGAGGCTGCCGGGGTCGACTTTGCCCAGACACTTCGGCACGAGCCATGGGGGGCGCACACCTTCATCGTCCGCGACGTCGACGGCAACCTCCTGCTCTTCGCAGGGCGCGGCGACTAGCCCCAACGACCATATGCACCTCCATGCCTGCACCCCCGTCTTTCCCGGCGCCGACCTGGAGCGATCCCTGCGCTTCTGGGTGGATGGGCTGGGGCTGACGATCGCCCGGGTCATGCACCGGGACGGCCGTCTGGTCGGCTGCATGATGCATAACGAGCGGCTCGCCTTCTGGCTCAATGGCCGCGACGGCGATATGGGTACTCGCACTGCCCTGGCGTCGCGACCGACCAGCACGCTCGGGTAGGGCCGTGAGCGCCTGCCTAACGGGCCGAGCGGCTACGGCACCGCCGGCAACCGCACCTGGAACTCCGTGTGCCCGGGCTCCGAGGTGACCGAGATGTCGGCGGCGTGCTGCTGCAGCAGTCGCCGGACGATGTCCAGCCCCATACCCGTACCCTTTCCCACGCCCTTGGTGGTGAAGAACGGATCGAAGATGCGTCCCACGATCTCCCGCGGGATGCCCGGGCCGTTGTCGGCGATGCGCACCACCACCTTCCCCATCTCGTGCGCGGCCCGGACCTCCACGCGGCCACGCGGGGCCACGGCGTCGAGCGCGTTGTCGATGAGGTTCATCCAGACCTGGTTCAGCTCCACGCCCACACCAACGACACGCGGCAGGTCATCGGCCAGCGACAGCACGATGTCCACGCCCTTGCCCCGCGCCTTGCCGCCGAGCACGGCCAGGGTGTCCATGATCCCCTGCCGGATGTCCAGGGACTCCGGCGTCGGGGCGTGGTCCATGTAGGTGAAGCCCTTCACCGCGCCGACGATCTCGTGGATGCGCGCCGCCGCCGACTCGATCTCGGCGGACAGCGTGCGCACGTTGCACCCGGCGGCCATCCACTTGAGCGTGGCGTTGAGCACCTCGCCGTCGACAATCCCGGCGAGCGCGTCCAGCGCCTCGGTGGTCACGCCGGTTTCGGCGAGCGGACCGGCGCACTGTTCGTCGCTGCCGTGATCCAGGAGCCACTCGATGAGTTCGTCCTCGCGGTCGGAACGGCCGAGCGTGGAGCGGGTGACGGTGGGTGCGGCCTTGAGGCACATCTCGCGGATGGCGTCGATCGCCGCCAGCTGTTCGTCGGAAAGGCGGGCGGCGCCCAGCCGGCGCGCCGCGCTCTCGGAGACGTCGAGGCTCTCCGTCAGGAGCTTGGCGCCCCGGCTCACCGCGGACGCCGGGTTGTTCAGCTCGTGCGCCAGCCCCGCGGCGAGCTTGCCAAGCGAGACGAGCTTCTCGTCGCGCAGGTCATTGGAGGTGAACTGGCGCGCCCGGTCCAGCATGGCGTGCACCAGCACGGTGGTGACCGCCGGGCAGTCACGAATCATCTGCGGCAGCAGGCCGCGTGGCACGGCGACCAGCTCCGTCGCCTCCTCGACCACGGCATCGTTCGGCGGGGACGTTCCGCGCGAGTACGGCATCGCTCCACCAACGTCGCCGCCCCGCCACTCGAAGATCTTGTGCGTCCCGGCCCCTCGATCCACGCGAATGACGATGTGCCCGGACAGCAGGACGATGAGGTCGGAGGCCTGCTGCCCCTTGCCCGTGACGACGGTACCGACCGCAAGCGAGCGAACGGTGCCGTGCTCCGCGATCCACTCGAGTTCGGCGCGCGGGGCCCGCCCGATGGCACGGTGCTGCGCCAGGCGCGCGACCAGTTGCTCGTGCACGCTCATGCGCGCGCTCCCTAGACGGTCCTGAGGTAGCGGTGGACCGAATACACCGCAGCCGACCCTTCGCCCACCGCTGCGGCGACGCGACGGTTGGCGCCGGCGCGCACGTCACCCGCCGCAAAGACGCCGGGAATGCTTGCTTCAAACATGTAGGGGGCTCGCGCGAGCGGCCATCCGCGCGGCCGGTCGTGCTCCATGGGTAAGTCGGCGCCGGTCAGCACGAAACCCGATGCGTCGCACTCCAGGACGTCGGCAAAGGCCCGCGTGTGCGGCTGCACGCCGATGAAGATGAACATCGCCGCCGTCGGGAGCGTGGTGAGCTCCCCGGTCTTCACCGACTTGAGCGTGACGGACTCCAGCGCATCGTCGCCCTGCACCCCCTCCACCTCGGCGTTGCCGATGACTTCGATGTTGGGCGTGGCCCGGATGCGATCGATGAGGTACTGCGACATGGCCGGCTCCAGGGCCGGAGCGCGGATGATCATGGTGACCTTGCGCGCGTACCGGGAGAAGAAGAGCGCCCCCTGCCCGGCGGAGTTGGCACCGCCGATCACGCAGACATCGCGGCCGCGATAGCGTGCCGCCTCGCTCATGGCGGCGCCGTAGTACACCCCCACTCCCTGCCACCGCTCCAGCCCCGGTGCCGTGAGCACGCGCGCACTCATCCCGGTGGTGATCACCACGGTGTACGCGGTGAGCTCGGTGCCATCGGCCAGCACCACGATGCGATACGGGTCCTCGCGGCGAAGTCCCACGACCTCCTGCCCGGTGAGCAGTTCCGCTCCAAATCGTTTGGCCTGCGCGGTGGCGCGCTGCGCCAGGTCGGCGCCGGTGACCCCTGCCGGGAAGCCGAGGTAGTTCTCGATCATGGAGCTGGTCCCGGCCTGGCCACCGGCCGCGCTGGACTCGACCACGACGGTGCGCAGTCCCTCGGACGCCGCGTACACCGCATGGGCCAGCCCCGCGGGGCCGCCTCCCACGATCACCACGTCGTAGAACGGGCGATTGGCGTGCGTCTGCAATCCGGCCTTGGTGGCCAGCTCCACCTGCGAGGGCGCCACCAGGTGCGTGCCGTCCGGAAAGAGGACGATGGGCAGGCGCGTGAGATCGCCGGCAAGCGACTCGGCGAGCGCGCGCGACACCGCGTCGGACTCGACATCGACCCACTGGTACGGGACGCGATTGCGTGAGAGGAACTCCTTGGCGGCGAACGACTGCGGCGACCACTGAGAGCCGAGCAGGCGAATGCCCTCGAACGCGGGGATGACGCGCGCGCGCCACTCGCCGAGCAGGTCGTCCAGGACGGGATACAGCCGCTGCTCGGGCGGATCCCACGGCTTCACGAGGTAGTAGTCGAGCCCGATCTCGTTGATGCCGGCAATGGCGACGTCGGTATCGGCGTAGGCGGTGAGCAGGACGCGACGCGCCGCGGGATGGAGTGGCTTCACCTCGCGCAGGAACTCGGTCCCCGTCATGCCGGGCATGCGCTGGTCGACGAGGAAGAGGGCGACGGGAGTGTTGCGCGCGGCCAGTTCGCGCGCGGCGTCGAGCGCCTCGGCTCCCGACCCGGCCTTCATGACACGATAGTCCGCGCGATACTGCCGCCGCAGGTCACGATCGATCGCGGCCAGGACGGACGGATCGTCGTCGACGGTAAGGATGACGGGCTTGGACACTGCCGGATCGGTTGAGGGGATGATCGGGGCCCGCGAACATAGGGGCGAAACCGACCGCTGTTGAGGGGCGCGCCGTCGTGAGGTGAGTCGCCTCGGGGAAGCTCGCGGCGCGCCGTGCTGGCGCCGCGCGTGACCACGGGCGCAGATTCGCCACCCCGGCGTGACCACGCGCCGCGCTGCTTCGCCCGTGTCCATCGCCCCAAGTCGTTTCCCACGCCACTCGCATCAATGCGCCAATTCTCCGCTCGACCGGACATCGCGACGGCAATCGCGATCGCCGCGACGGCTGTCGCGCTCCTCGCTTCGACCGCTCGCCACGCTGGCGCCCAGTACATCGTCGGCGCGCGCGATGCCCGCGCCCACCGCGCCGACAGCGTCTTCCGGCGCTTCGACCGCACGGATTCGCCGGGGTGCGCGCTGGGCGTCTATCAGGATGGCCGCATCCTCTACGCGCGCGGCTACGGCATGGCGAGCCTGGAGCATGGCATCGCCCTCTCGTCGCGATCGGTCCTCGACGTGGGGTCCATCTCCAAGCAGTTCACGGCGATGGCGATCCTGATGCTGCAGAAGGAGGGGAAGCTCTCCATCGACGACCCGATCCGCAAATACATCCCCGAGATGCCGGCGTACGCGGACCGCGTGACCATTCGCCGCGCGCTGAGCCAGACCAGCGGGCTGCGCGACCTGTACGTGATGTGGAGCCAGACCGGGCGCGCGTTCGCCGGCGACACGATCGACGCGCTGCGCGTGATCACCCGCTCGGCCGAGCCCAACTACGAACCGGGGGCGCGCTACCTCTACACGAATTCGGGGTGGATCCTGACGGCGCAGATCGTCTACCGCCTCACGGGACAGACGCTGGCGCAGTTTGCCGAGGCGCGAATCTTCAAGCCGTTAGGCATGCACGACACGCGCTACCTGGCGGACGCCTCGCTCATGATCCCCAACCTGGCCACCGGGTACGCGCCGCGCGGTGCGAACGGGTTCCGCGTGGCACGCTCGGCATATGACGGTGCCATCGTGGGAGCCGGGGCCGTGCACACGACGGTGGAGGATTTCGGCCGCTGGCTGGACAACTACGACGCGGGCACGGTGGGGGGGCGCGACATCATCACCACGATGACGACGGCGACGACGCTCAACGACGGCTCGCCCGCGACCTCCGGCGCCTCGCAGGCCTATGCGGTGGGGCTCAACGTGGGGACGCTGCGCGGGCTGCGCGTGGTGTCGCACGGTGGAAGCTGGGCGGGCTATCGTGGGCACTTCCTGCGCTTTCCCGACCAGCGCATGGCGGTGTCGACCTTCTGCAACCTGACCACGTCGGGGCCGGATTCGCTGGCGCGCCAGGTGGCCGCGATCTACTTGGGCGACCGGATGCAGCCCGACAGTGCGGCCGAGTGGCGCTCAGCGCTCGCCCGCAAGCCGCGCACGGACGTGCCGGCCGCCACCCTGCGGGCGCTGGCCGGCGTGTATCGCAACGTGGAGCGCGGCGAGGTGCAACGCCTGCGCATGGCGGGTGACACCCTCATTGCCGTGGGCGGCGAGCGCACGCCGCTGGTGCCACTGGAAGGCGGGAGCTTTCGCGCAGGGGCGGGGACGGAAATCCGGTTCGAAGGCGACGCGGGGGCGCCGTCGCGCCTGGTCTCCCGCTCGTCAGGCGAAACGGTGACCTACACGCGCGCAGACACCGCCGTGCTGACCCCCGCCCTGCTGGCCGAGTACGCCGGCGAGTACCGCAACGAGGAGGTGGAGGCCACGCACAGCTGGAAGGTGGAGAACGGCGCGCTGGCGGTCTACGCCAACAACCGGCGGCTGGGTGTGCTGGACCCCACCTACAGGGATGGCTTCACGCGTGGCGGTGCGCTCATCGACGTCGTGCGCGACGCACGGGGGCGCATCACCGGCTTCGTGGTGGAGTCCGGGCGGGTGCGTCACCTGCGGTTCACGCGCATGAAATAGCGCCTATCGGCCTCGATGTCGGCATTCGCGCCGACCCTGCGCATCTCTTAGCATGCGCGAGATTGACAGTCCGGCGCGGGATGGTAGGCTCACCGTCCCGCCCGGGAATCCTTTGCGCAATCGGGCGATTGCTCAGGTGCCCATCAGCACCCTCGAGCTTCCTCCGAGCAACCACCCCCTCGTTCGGAACCCGTCCATGACCATGCACGCCTCGCGCTCGACCAACGGCCGCGGCCGCCTGTACGACAGCATCGTCGACACCATTGGCGATACGCCGACCATCCGCCTCAATCGCATTGCCCCGGCACACGTGCGCGTGTACGTGAAGGCGGAGTTCTTCAATCCGGCGGCCTCGGTGAAGGATCGCCTCGCCATCAGCATCATCGAGGAGGCGGAGCGGCGCGGCGACCTGAAGCCGGGGCAGACGGTGGTGGAGGCGACGAGCGGCAACACCGGCATCGGCCTGGCCATGGTCTGCGCGGCCAAGGGGTATCCGCTGGTGGTGACGATGGCCGACTCCTTCTCCATCGAGCGCCGCCGGATGATGCGCTTCCTGGGGGCGAAGGTGGTCCTCACCCCGCGTGCGGCGAAGGGGTTCGGGATGTACCAGAAGGCGAAGGAGCTGGCCGACGCCAACGGGTGGTTCCTGGCGCGGCAGTTCGAGACGCCGGACAATGCGAACATCCACGAGCAGACGACGGCGCGCGAACTGCTGGCCGACTTCGACGGCGGAGCGCTGGACTACTGGGTGACCGGCTATGGCACCGGCGGCACGATGACCGGTGTGTCGCGCGTGCTGCGGAAGGAGCGGCCCGGGACGAAGATCATCCTGTGCGAACCGACCATCGCCTCGCTGTTAGGCAGCGGCGTGCCGCAGGCGCGCAACGCCGACCACTCGCCGGCGGTGAGCCACACGGCCTTTACCCCGCACCCCATCCAGGGGTGGACGCCGGACTTCGTGCCGTATGTGCTGCAGGAGTCGGTGGACGGCCACTACTACGACGAACTCATCGCCATAGCGCCGCCCGAGGCGATGGCGTGGTCGCGTCGCCTGGCCGCGGAGGAAGGGATCTTCACGGGAGTCTCGGGCGGGGCCACGGTCGCGGTGGCCATGCAGGTGGCGGCGAAGGCGCCCGCCGGGTCGGTGATCTGCGCGATGCTGCCCGACACGGGTGAGCGCTACCTCTCCACGCCGCTCTTCGAGGGGGTCGCCACCGAGATGACCGACGACGAGATCGCCCTCATGCGGTCAACGCCGGGCTACCAGCTCGAGACCGCCTGAGCTCGGCCTCTCGAGGAGACTTCGATGCACGCACCCGCTCCGGCCGACGGCCGGCACGCCCCCATCGAGATGTCGCCGGGGGAGTTCCGCGCCGCCGGTCACGCCCTGGTGGACCGCATCGCCGACCTGCTGGCCACGATGCGCGAGCGGCAGGTGACCGCCGGACGGTCCGTGCACGAGGTTCGCACGCTGGTATCGGCGTTCGGTGACATGCCGGTGGACGGGGCCGATGCGGCCACGATCATCGACGAGGCGGCAGAGCTCCTGACGGCGAACTCGCTGTACAACGGGCACCCGCGCTTCCTGGGCTACATCACCGCCTCGCCCGCACCCATCGGCATGCTTGCCGACCTGCTGGCCGCGGCGGTGAACCCCAACGTGGGCGCCTGGACGTTGTCACCCGTGGCGTCGGAGATCGAGGCGCAGACGGTGCGCTGGATCGCCGAGTTGCTGGGCTATCCCGTGGGCTGCAGCGGCTTGTTGGTCAGCGGCGGCAACCAGGCCAACTTCGTTGGGCTGTACTCGGCGATTCGCGCGGCATTCCCGCGCGACGAGCGTGAGGCGCGGGGCGAGCGCATGGCGAAGGCGACCGTCTACGCCTCGTCGGAGACGCACACCTGGATCGAGAAGGCGATCGACATGTTCGGCCTCCCCGCCGACGCGCTGCGCTCGATCCGCGTGGATGACGAGCGGCGACTCGTGCTCGACGACCTCGAGGCCCAGGTCGCCGCCGACCGCCGCGCCGGGCGCATTCCCCTGGCGGTGGTGGGGACCGCAGGGACGGTGAGCACCGGGGCGGTGGACCCGCTCCCCGCCATGGCGGCGCTGTGCCGCCGGCATGGGGTGTGGTTCCACGTGGATGGTGCCTACGGCGGCTTTGCGGCGATGCTCGACGCCGGCGCGGCCGTCCCTCCCGACCTCCATGGATTGCGGCTGGCGGATTCGGTGGCGGTCGACCCGCACAAGTGGCTGTACGCGCCGCTGGAGGTGGGGTGTGCGCTGGTGCGCGACCCGGCGCTGCATCGGGCCGCCTTCTCGTACCATCCGCCGTACTATCACTTCGGCGTGGAGGCCACGAACTTCCTGGACCTGGGGCCGCAGAACTCGCGCGGCTTCCGGGCGCTCAAGGTGTGGATGGCGCTGCGCCAGGTGGGGCGGCGCGGCTATCAGCAGATGCTGGGCGACGACATCGCGCTGGCGCACGCGCTGTTCGACCGGTTGGCGGCGGATCCCCGGTTCCAGGTGGCGACGCAGAGCCTGAGCATCACCACCTTCCGCTACGTGCCTGACGAGTATCGCGAGCACCTGGGCGAACCCGGCACCGAGGAGGCGCTGAACGCTCTCAACAAGGCCCTGCAGGCGCGGTTGGAGACGAGCGGCGAGCTGTTCGTCTCCAATGCGGTGGCCAATGGACGCTATCTCCTGCGCACCTGCATCGTGAACTTCCGCACCTCGGCCGCCGACATCGCGGCCATTCCCGACATCGTGGCGCGACACGGCGCGGCGGTGCACGCGGAGCTGCTGGCGCGCGCGGGGAACTAGGGCCTTCGGGCGCCTGCACGCGACCGCGCGCCCCGCGGCCACCGCCGCGCGCTGGCGGCTAGCGGGCCAGCACGCGCCCGCGCAGCACCACGGCGCGGATCGCGGTGGTGTGGCGGATGTCGTCCAGCGGGTTGGCCGAGAGCAGGACGAAGTCGGCCACGCGCCCGGCCGCCACGGCGCCGTGCGTTCGTTCGCGCCGCATGGCGCGCGCGGGGACGGTGGTCGCGGCGGCCAGCGCGGCCGCCGGCGTGAGCCCCGCCTCCACCAACCGTTGCAGCTCGCGGTGGATCAAGGGCGGCGCCAGCGTATCGCGGTCGACGAAGCCGTCGGTGCCCGCCAGGATGGGAATCCCCCTGGCATGCGCGCGCGCGGCGAGCTGCGCTCCCCAGGCGGCCACCACGGGTGGCACGTCCTGCCGAGTGAAGACCCAGAGCGTCGGCTCCAGGAACGTCCCGCGTCGTGCCATTGCCGACAGGACCGCGTCGAGCTCCGCCCCGTCGGCGCGAACGGTGGCGTACGGGCCATCGCGGCGGTTCCAGGCATCGGCGGGGCGCACCTGCGCGGCACCCTGCCACGAGAGGTAGGGGGCGTGGGTGAGGATGTCGACGCCGGCTGCCGCCAGCTGCAGCGGGCGCGCCGGAAAGACGGTGCCGTGCGCCACCACCCGCATCCCCTGGCGGTGCGCCTCGTGGGTGAGCCGTGCCACGAGTGCGCTGTCCATCATCGCGTAGAGCTTGAGTACCTCGGCGCCGGACCCGCGGGCGAGGGCGACGGCCGTGACCACATCGGTTTCCGCGGTAACCGCCTGCGCCCACGGCGCCTTCCCGATCGGAAAGCCCAGGCTGGAACCGATGAAGCGCACATCGACGAAGAAGTCGGGGCCCGCCATGACCGAGGCATAGGCGATCTCCGGCGAGACGATCTCCTTGTTGAGCGCTGCACGGGCCAACTCACCCGCGACGCGATTGTCGCCGGCCATGGCCTGCACCATGGTCACTCCGCCGCGCGCCCCGCGCTCAAGCGCCGCCGCCATTCCCGGCGTGAGGTGCACGTGATGGTCCACCAAACCGGGAATGACAAAGGCACCGCCCCCGTTCACGCGCTCGTCAACCGGGTTGGGGAGCGGTGCGTCGGCGGCAACCACCTCGGCAATGCTGTCGCCGCGCACCACGATGCGACGGAGCGGCGTGACCTGCTGCGCCTGGACGTCGATGATGCGCACGGAGTCGACGACGAGCACGCGCGGGCGCGCTGGCTGCCGCTGGGGAGGCTGTGCCCTGAGCACGGACGCCGAGAGATCGACGCAGACGAGGGCGGCGAGGGCGAGACGCCATGCGCGTGGGCGGCGAGGCGCGCGCGACCGGTCGCGGAGTTGCCAGGAGCGAGTCTGCATCCAGGGTGTCGATGGGTGATGACGACGACGGCCCCGGAATTGGCCGGCGAGCGAGAGCCCACGCAAGTGAAGCCGAGGTACGGGAAACGCTCCTGCGGCATGGCGGACACTAAGGTGCAGGGCATCTCCCTCCGCGCCTCCCCGTGACACGACCTTCGGATCACATGTCCCGCCCCACTCTCTGGTACCTGCTGTTGTTGGCGCACGTCGCGGTGGTGCCGTGGTCTTCGCGCGCACTCGAGGCGCAATCGCCGGGCGATCGCACGCCCGACGACAGCGCGGCGCTGCGCAGGCTCCACGCCACCCTGGAATTCGTGCGCGGTCGCAATGCGCGGGACTACGCCATCGCCACGCCCGCTGGCATCGACGAGGGGCGCTTCGTGCGCCTCGGCGGGATCGAGCAGTGGATCACCGTGCGCGGCGAGGATCGCCGCAACCCGGTGATCCTCTTCCTGCACGGTGGGCCGGGCGACGCCTCCAATCTCTACAGCTATCCAGTCTTCCGGTCGTGGTTGCGCACGTTCACCGTGGTGCAGTGGGACCAGCGGGGCGCCGGCCGCACGCTGCAGCGCAACGGTCCGGGAATCGCGAGCACGATCACGGTGGATCGCCTGGTGCAGGATGGGGTGGAGCTGGCGGCATGGCTGCGCGACTCGCTGCGACTGGAGAAGGTCTTCGTGGTGGGGCATTCGTGGGGGTCGATCCTGGGGGCAATGATGGCGAAGCGAC
>CAZVDJ010000008.1:15900-23861 GCA_964626245.1 uncultured Gemmatimonadaceae bacterium | reverse complement strand
GTCCCCTGCGACCTCCGTTCCCGGGGGTCCGTCCCTGGCTTCCGTCCCCAAGGTCCCCCCGCACCAAGGTCCCGCGGCACTCACGGCTTCGGTCGATACCGCTCCGGCACCGGCCCCGCCCCGCTCTCCTCGTCCCACGCGATCGACGCGATCCACCAGCGCTGCTCGCGGAACACGAGCTGCACGGCATTGATCCCGCGCCCCAGGATGCGCGCGTCGTTCCAGAAGTGCTTCTGGTACGTCGAGAACGCGTGCGCCACGTCGCCAAACCGCTCGATCACCGTGTGAATCTCCTCCTCCGCGAAGCCGCGGTCCTGCGCCGGATCCTTGGGCGTGCCGCGATCTACCCACGCCGTGAACTCGTTCACGGTGAGGACCTGCAGCACGCCGCCGGTCTGCTCGGTGTTGGGGAGCATGCGCGCCGAGGGGAGGAAGAGCGTGCGCATGCGATCCCATTGGAAGGAGGCGCCGGGCGCTCGCTGCACACATTCGTAGAGCGCCTTTACCACCGCCTCGGGAGAGGAGACGTCGGCGGGACGAGCCGCTGGCTGCTGTGCGCCGAGCGTCGCGGTCAGGCCCGCGACGCAGGCGAGCGAGAGCCATGGGATGGAGCGGATCGGGGGCATAGGCGGGGAGCGAGGGGAAATGAGGCAGTCACGATGCGCGCGCGGCGTATCTCTAGGATGTCCGGAGGACCCCGTCGAGCAGCCTCGGGCTCCGACATCACACGGGACGCAAACCTCCGCCACCACTTCACCCGTGACATGTTGACCAGACGCATGGCGGAAGCTCCAGTCGACACGCGGTTGCGCATCACGCTCCGGCTGTTGCTGTGTGGGGCGGTGATAAGCGCCTGCTCCATCCCCGGCCCGGCGGGGCGAATCGCTCCCGCGCCGTCCGAAACGACCGTGCTACTGGCTCGGCATGGCACGTCGGCGTTCAATCCCAGCGCGGGACGCGACCGCGGACTCCCTCCCGATCCAGCGCTGGCTTCGGCCGGACGGGAGGAAGCTCGGCAACTCGCCGCGTCGCTTCGCGGCCAGCGAGTGTCGGTGATCGTGACGAGTCCCCTGCGTCGAGCGCGCGAGACCGCGGCGATCGTTGCCGAAGTGCTTGGCGTCGCCGTCGAAGTCGAACCCGATCTCGCCGAGTTCAACGCAGGCGACCTCCTGGGAGAGGACTGGAGCCGGTCTCCGTTCCGCGAGCGATTCGACTCGCTGCTCGCCCACACGACCACGCGTCGTCCGGGAGGCGAGAGCGCGGACGAATTGCGCCAGCGCGCCGTCTCGGCGATCGATCGTATCGCGGCCCGGCACCGGGGTCGGGTCGTGCTCACGGTCGCCCACGGGCTCACCAACCGTTCCATCGTGGGTTTTGCACGAGGAGAGGAACAGGCGCAGGCGCTCGTTGGCGCACTTCCACCGAGCACGACGTTCGTGACCCTTGAGTGGCCGGCAGGGCGTGGGGCAGCCCAAGGCGCGTCACCGTTCGCACACATAGCGCTCGCGGGCGTCTCGCTTCGTGCCCCGCGGTGGCACCCGAGTGGCACGCTGCTCGCCGCAGAGGCGGAGAGCGCCGGCACTTTCTCCGTCCGCCGCTTTCAGCGGACCGCGCACGGATGGCGCGGCGACGGGGTGTGGCCCGCCACTCGGGCTCCCGCCTGGTCACCTGATGGCCGGCATCTCCTGGCGGCGCGCTCCCATGGGGATTCAACCGAACTGTTGGCGCTCACGCTCGCCACCGGTCAGGTGCAACTGCTGGCCATGCTCCCGTACCGGCTCCTCCATCCGGATTGGTCGCCTGATGGCCAGCACATCGCCGTCACGTTGCAGCAGGCGGACTCCTACTCGCTGGCGATCGTGGAGGCGAGGACGGGCGCCGTGCGCGCAGCGCTGGTCTTGCCTGGCCGCGACCTGTGGCCGCGGTGGCATCCCGCCGGCGACACGCTCGCCTTCTTCTCCCGCCGAGATACGCCAGGCGACGACGAGCTCTACACGATCGCGCTGTCGAGCGCGTCACTCCAGCGCCGGCCACGACTTCGCCCCGTCCTGGTCGCCGGGCGGTGATCGCCTGGCGCTCGCGCGCTCGGTGGCGAATGACCGCGTCGAAGTGCACGTCGTCACGCGCACCGGGCGTACGCTGCGGCGAGTTGGGACGGAATGGTTTCGAGCCACCGAACCCGCCTGGTCTCCTGACGGTCGGTGGATCGCCTTCGCGGCGCGCGGCGTTCGCGACAGCGTGTTCGCGATCGGGGTGGAGCGGGGGCGATAGGCGGAGTTGTGCGACCTCCGCGCATCGCCGGCAGAGACGTCGCCAGGGACCTTTTCCTCGTATCGCCGCGCGACGTTCATCGACAATGCGCTGGTTTCGTCGAGCAACGTGAAGCGCTGGTCACAGAGCGCCTCGTCGGCGTGGTGGTGCACAACGCGCACCAGCGACACGCCAACGTCCGGCCCTCTTCCCACTCGCCTAGCGGAAACTCATCCGCATTCCGACCTTCACCCCTCGCGCCATCCTCCCATCGGGCATCGGCAGCCGAACGGTCGACACGGTCGGCCGGGCGAGCGACGACTGCCGGTTGCGCCGCTCGGCGACCTTCCCCGCATCCTTCGCGCTCCAGATCCAGAGCACCGGGAAGGCGATGGTCGACACCGCAGCGATCAGTGGCCCGGGCGCGTCGCACGAGTCGGAACCGAGGAGCCCAAGGCAATCCTCCAGGTGAATCGCCGCCAGCGCCCCCGACATCGCCCACCCCGCGGTGAACGCGAGACCGCGCACTGGCGCACCGGCATAGACGTGACCCGCGCCCGGAATGATCGAGAGCGCCCGCGCCACCGGGGGATTGCGCGACGAGATCGTGCGCCCGGTCGAGTCGATGGCCTGCGCGCCGGCAGCGACCGGGAGCAGGAGTGCGACGGCGGCGATGGCGAAGCACGAGCGCATCGAGGAGGCTCCTCTCGAGGGGTGGCGAGAAGATGCGCGCACAGCGCCGGCGCTTCGATACGTCACATGACGTAGGCGCCCGGCCGATTTGGATGCTGCAGCGGGCCACAGCAACCGCCGCGTCGGGAAGTCACCCCGATCTCGCTGCGCGTGACGGTCACCGTCCCGATGCGGGCCAAGGGGTGCAGCGCGAATGCCCCCGGCAGGTCGACGCCATTGCGCACGTCGCTCGCTCCCAGTCAGCGGGAGCTCGACCATCGCACCTGCGCGATGGACGCGCTGCGACCTGCACGAGCGACGCGTCAGGCCTGGCCAGGCCGGCCTCCCGCGCCCCCCGGCGTTCGCGCGTCGAACGCCGGGGATGAGCGGGCCTGCCCGCCGTCACTGCACCGTTAGACGGAACGCGATGCCGTCCTGGATCCCCGGCATGGTGAGCCGATAGCTCCCATCCGGCTGCCGCAGCGCGTACCAGCGCTCGTTGTTCGCGTACACACGCCGCTCGGAGCGGTTGGGGGCGACGCTGCGGTACTCCTCAACCGCTGACGCCGGCCCCTCCAGCCGGTCGAGCGTCCCCTGCCCGGGCCCCAGCGTCACCGTCACCGTCCACCACTCCTCGAACTGCTCGCCCGGGCGCCGCGGGTGCAACAGATGACGGCGGTGGATCACCTGGTTCGTGATGTTCGCCGTGTACGTTTGTCCAGCCGACGCAGGCGCCACCACCCGCAGCGTGACGGTGCTCGCCTCGAAGCTCGACGCCTGGTAACGGAAGTCGTTCAGCAGGCGCGCGTTCTTCTGCGCCACGACCGTGGGATCAAGCCCCCCGGAGGCGACAACTCCCGGCGCAACCGATGGCGGCGGCGGTGGCTGTTCCCGGGGCGGCGGATCTGCCGGCCACGACGGCGTGGCCGGCGTCCAGATCTGGGCGCCCGTGCTCCAGATCTCATCGACCTCGCGGACGGCTGGCGCGTTGTAGGGAAGGCGTAGCGCCTGCTCGATGACGGCCAGGAGTGCGCTCGCGTCGGTGCACGGCGGCATCAGCTGCTGCCCTACCATCACCAGCTGGCGCGCCACCTGCAGCGCGTTGCTCGCGTCCGGTATCAGTCGCCCGTGGATCTGCGTGGTGGTCTGCGCAAAGCCCAGCCACCCGCCAATGAGCAGCACCAGTTCGCCACAGGTGCGCGCCGGCACCACCATCCCTCCCTCGTTGCGGTAGGCCAGCTGGCTCGCCAACCCGTCGCGCAGGCTCCGGATGCCGTTGGCCAGCTGCGCGCGGTTCATCAGGCCGCGGCGGAACATCTCCACCAGCTGGTCCAGCCGCCCCTGCAGTTCACGCCAGTTCTGGAATGCCGGCCAGGGAGGAGGCCCCTGCGCACACGACTCGTACGCCGCCTTGATGTGCTGCCCCGCGGCCGCCAGGTGCTGGAACATCACCGGGTCCGAGGCGCCATTCCCGAAGCGCGCGATGGCCTCCGCCCATCCGAGCCGCGATCCGATCGCCCAGAAGTGGAATTCGCAGTCGCGCCGACTGAGTCCGGCTGTCTGCACCGGCACCGGCGGAATTGGCGGCCCGATGCGGTTGATGAGCGACGCCATGTTCCACAGGTCGTTCACGCGCGTCACCGTGCTGTTGTCCGCCGGGTGGCGCATCGCCTCGTCGATGTCGGCCACCAGGCGCGACATGTCGCGGCACGGGGGGTTGATCTGCGTCGACGTCAGCACGCTCGCGCGCGCCTCCCGCAGCCGCTGCACCGCGTCCGGCACCAGTCGGCCGTGCACCTGCGTCGTGGTCTGCGCGTAGCCCAGTGCCGCCCCCACGCGCAGGTACAGTTCACCGCACGTCCGGTCGGCGTAGACGTCGGGACCCAGCACCCGGAAGGCCAGGTCACGCGCCATCCCCTGCTCCCACGCCTCGAGATTCGTCTGCAGGTGCGAGCGGCTCATCACGCCGCGCTGGTATTGCTCGATCATCTGGGCCAGCCCCGACTGCAGCTGACGCCAGTTCTGGAAGATCGGCCAGGGCGGCGGGCTCTGCGCGCACGACGCGTTGGCGGCCTGGGCATGTGCCCCAACCGCCGAGATGTGCTGAAAGAGGAGCGCGTCCTGCTCAGGGCCGGTGTTTCGGGCCAGCGCCTGGGCCCAACCGAGTCGTGAACCGATGGAGAAGAGGTGACCGGGGCAGTTGACGTACTCACCCCACTGCGCGCCGGCGCTGGCGGAAACGGCAGAAAGCGCGAGCGCCGTGATGCAGGCGCGCGCGCGAACCGAGTGGCGGGTTGTGCGGGACACGAGACACCCCCTGCGGGCGGGAGCCAACCTGGTGCTGCTGCACGCTAGGGACGCCAGGGTCGGTGTGGGGTCGGGGGAGAGGGAGGGGAGATCGGGCGATTCCTGAGTGCGGAGGGAGATGACGGCGGGGAGCCGTCCTGTCGCCTTCTGCGCGAGAGCAGCAGGGCCAGAGATTCGCTCCAAGCGGAGCGGTTAACCCGTCAGAGGCAGCTCTCGTGCACGTACAACTGAACGATCGTGCTGTCACGCATCCTCGTCTCCAGCACGTCGCTGGAGTAGTACCCAAGCACTCGCCGGATGTACTCTCCTGCCTCGGTTCGATAGGAGAACCAGGAGAGACCCGTGAGCAGCACCAGACCTAACAGTGCGGCGAGGGGCCCACGGACCGGTCGCCTCAGGCGCGCCAGCCTGCGCCTTTCACCGTCCTTCCATCGCGTGAGCCGTTCCTGCGCATCCGCCACCATCAACCCGAGCCCCAGCACAGCGAGCACCACCGCCAGCAGGGCCGAGCAGACCGCGAATGCGCTCACGAACGTCATTCGCTGTTGAATCGCCAGGAGCTCCTCCTGCCGCTCTGCGTCCGTAAAGGCGGTGTTCTTCGCCTGGTAGTAGTACCTCACAACAGCCCGGCGGAACTCGCGACGTTCGTCGGCGCCAACGCCCTTCGCGCACCAGCGTGGCTCGACGCCGATCCCCTTCCCTCCGGAGACCGACGTGAGGAGTCCGTTCGCTGCCAATTCACGACCAAGGGGTGTGAGACTCAGTGTCTCGACTGTGCCTCCGGGCCCGTGGGCCGAGTCCCTCGCGACCTGATCCATCAGGAAGCCATCAAACGCACGAAAAGGAGACGATGCGTCGCGAAAGATGAACGCCGTCGAACTCTCCATGATCATGCCGATGGCGAAGCTCAGCGCGAGACTGATCGCCACCGAACCCGTCTCGGAAACGATGCCGTGCTTCCGAAGAGTCCGGAACAGGTTCACGTCGCCGGCCCACCACCAAATGAGCTCCAGGCCGTAGAGCACATAGGCGCCAACAACCAGCGTGATGCCAACATCCCGCAGATCGACGTTCATCCCCCCAGGCTCCTATCCCTGCCCCAACGTGCCGTCGAGTAGCGCTACCGTCGCCGCCTACGCCGCTTGACACCCGCGCCATTCCTGCCGTCACCCCCCGCGCCAACCACCCGCGCGACGGCCGCTTCCGCGTTCACGCAGCCGAAGCCGAACTCGCGCGAATGCCGGTTCGCGGCGTAGCTCGCCTTAGGGCCGATCCTCCGTGCCGTTTCCTTCACGATGGTTCGCACCTGCGATGCGGTCAGGTTCGGATCGATCGACAGCAGCAGGGCGCAGATGCCCGCCACCAGCGGCGTGGCGCTCGAGGTCCCGCCGAAATCGTCCGTGAACTCGCCGGCACCGTATCCCGAGTCGATCACGCGTCCGTCCCGCGTGAAGGTTCCCATGACATCCGACGTCACGATCGCCCGTCCGCCCGCTCCGCTGGAGGGCGCGCAGACTGCGATGGCCGCGCCATGGTTCGAATAGTCCGAGCGCTGGTCGCGACTCGTGCAGGCCGCGACGGCGAGTACCTCGGGATGCGTGGCGAAGCCGTTGTGCGACGTGCCATCGGGGGCGTCGATGTCCCGGTCCTCGTTTCCCGCAGCGAAGCAGATCACCGCGCCCTTCCCGGCACGCCCCTCCCTGGCGCATCGCGTAATGGCATTGCGCACCGGGGTAGAGAGTGGAAAGACGGCGGCTTGCGCACCCCAGCTGCAGCTCACCACCGCAGCGCCCTGCTCGCGTACGTAGTTGAACCACGCGACGACCTGGCTGTTGCTGAGATTGGGGCCCCACCGCACCGGCATGAGGCGGCAGGCCGGCGCCGCTCCCAGGATTCCCGTCCCCTGCGCATTCCCGATCGCCACGCCCGCGCATGCCGTCCCGTGCCAATCACCGCTCCACGACCCGTATCCCGGCTGGTAGTACGGGTAGTCGTCGTGATGCTCCGGTCGCGGATCCGCACTGTTCCGCGTGAAGTCCCACGGCGCGACGATCTTGCCGGGGCCTGAGAGATCGGGGTGATCAAGGTCGAACCCGTCATCGATGACCGCGAGGACCACTTCACTTGCGCCGAGCGTGCCGGCCCTCTTCCACGCCGCGACGACACGGGCGTCGGCACCGCGCTTGAGTCCGAGCGCTGAGCCGTCGATTGCACCCATGTTCTCGAGGTGCCATTGGCGGTGTCGCAGGGTGTCCGACGGAAGGACGAAGCCGGCCAGCCGCCCCGGAGTGGCCAGATCGGGTTCCGCGACGGCGATGCCCGCATTCCTCTGAAGTGCGGCAGCCACCTTCACGGGATTCGGGGAAGACGCCGTGACACGCACCGTCACCGCGTCCTTGTCCACGACATCCACGACCCGTAGCGCCAGCTCGTCGAGGATTCGCTGTCGCTGCGCGGCCGACGTGGCGGGCTTGAACTCGACGTACACATCGCCCGTGGGCACGAACGGCACGCGGTCGTTGGAGGTGTGATAGACGTGCGTGCCTTGCTCCACTGAAGGGTCGGCCCGCAGGGCATTCAGGGCGGCCTCCATCGCCTCGCCCGGCTCCGCGACGGTCGTGAGCCGGAATCCACCCAGACGCTGCCGGCCGATTCTTGCGCGGTGCGCGCCAGCCGCCGCCGCAGCCTCCTCGGCCCGTCCTCGCCCCGGTCGCACCCCCACCAGTTCGTCG
>CAZVDJ010000008.1:14385-15890 GCA_964626245.1 uncultured Gemmatimonadaceae bacterium | reverse complement strand
TCTTGCGCAGCGTGATCTCGCTGCCGCCAATCCTGAGCCGCGTCCCGGGTGGCGAGACGTTTGCGCTCCGCAGGCCGCCGGCCGCCTGCTCCGCCTCGAAGAAGATCTGATGCGGCCCTGGCGTCGACGCTTTGTGTTGCTGGGCCTCCGCCGATGCCTCCGCCATCGTACCGAACGCTCCCTCGTAGCGGTGCGTCGTACAGACAGCACGGACTCGCTCGCCCGCTTCTGCGACGGCGGCTTTGCGGCGCTTGGCTACCATGGGATGCTACCTCGCGGTGACGGCGATGGGAAAACTGATGCGGAGGCCAATGGAGACGCGTTCCTTCAGGCGCGTCTCGGACACGCGGTCAAAGGCATCCTCCACGACGGCGAACAGCTCGGCATAGACTCTCGTGGACTGTGGGCCTGGCACCGCCACCAGGAGTCCGGCGCCCGGCTCGGTCGTCCAGCACTTCGTATCGGCGTCGTCCTCCTTCAGCGCCACGAAGCCGTGAACTGCCGTCGTCGTCGCCGTCGGAAGGAACCAGAAGTAGTCGCCGTAGAGCGAGAGTCGGTCGATGGCTGCGCGGTACTCTCCCTCGTACGCGACGAAGGTGCGCACGACCTCACGCTCGGTTGGACCGTCAGAGAGAGACTCCACCTCTTTCACTTCCCTGCGGGCAAGTGCGCCGAGGTTGTTGTCACGAGCGTACGCCGCCCCGACCGTCCAGAACCGGCTGGAGAAATTGCCCTTGGAGTACGACGAGTACTCCAGCCGAATCACTGGACGTGCCGCGGTCTTCTTCGAGACCTGCTCCGGAACGGGGCGGCTGCGGTCGAGCAACCAGAAGCCGCTCGACTTCACGCCAACGCCAAGTGACCACCAGGACAGGTCGGCACCCGTCGTCACGAGCGCCTGCCCTGCCTTCTCGAGGCGCGCATCCCGCTGGTTCTCCGCGTCAATGTCCGCCTCCTCCTTGCCCGGCACGACAGCATGCTGCGCCGCTGCCTGCAGCAGCTTCGTCTTCGTGACCTCGATGCCGAGGAGTACGCGAGCCGGGCCGGTCGCAGCGCCCGCAGCCGCCTCCAGCTTGGCAATGGAATCAGCGAGAGTGAGGATGCGCCGCTGCTTCTGGGCTTCATCCCAACCGCCAGCAATCTCCGCCTTACGTCCGTTGAGTGTCGCTTCCGCCGCCAACGACTCGGCGCAGAAGGCCGCCCGTGTGCGAACATCGTACCGGAGCTTCGAGCGCCCGCGCAGCTTGTGGAAGTTGAGGTCGGCACCGATATCGGTGCTTACGCGCGAGTTCCGGAAGAGCGAGACGATCCCGTTGCTGGCGCCGCCACTCGCGCTCAGGGTCACGATGCTCCGGTCCTCTCTCACGACGCTCGCGGAGAGGTTCGCCTTTCCTTCCGCAACCTGGAGGGTGCCGGAGGAACCGATGGTGCTCCCGCTCCGCGTGATCAGCGCACCCGCAAAGCGCTCGCCGACGAGTCGACGATAGGTCGGTGTGTCGAATCCG
>CAZVDJ010000008.1:0-14375 GCA_964626245.1 uncultured Gemmatimonadaceae bacterium | reverse complement strand
TCCGCTTGCCTCGCATCGCTGCGCCCGAAGTCCGCTCGTCGCCAGGAGGGTCGCGACCGCGCTCGCGAGCGAAATCGGCCAGCGTGGAACTGACATTGGCAGCCTGACTCGTGGTAATCGCCGGTAGTTCGGTACCACGTCTAGACTGACCGACTCGCCGCTTTTCGCGACGCCCACGAATCGCCGCACCCGGCCTGTTGCGTTCGCTCCCGGAGAGGCATCGCCGAGATGCGGCGCTCACGGCGTCCGGTTTGACAGACCCTGGGGACGGAGGCCAGGGACAGACCCTGGGGACGGAGGCCAGGGACGGAGCCGGGATCTTCCGGGTTGCGATCCCAGCGCTGGCATCAGCTCGGCAGCTCTGTCGCTGCGCGCATGACCAGCACCGAGCCGCGACGAAGCCACGCCGTCGCGACTCGGCGCCGGCCGCCGCTCAGCGCGTGCGATGATTGTCGTCGGTTGTGCCGAAGAGATACTCGCTCACGTGGAGCAGGCCGTAGTTGGCCCGCGTGCCGCGTGTCTCGTACGCACAGACGTAGCCGTTTCCGTTCTCGTCAAAGGGCCGCACTGCATTCACGAGGTGGGCAATGGCGTCGCCGAGCGTGGCGAACGGCTGGCTGAACACCGTCTCGATGAACCCCTGGTAGTCCGTGATCCCCGCCGCGTCGAACCCCTGGCGGGTGATGTACCACCAGGTGCCGGGCACATCGGCGGTGGACAGCTCGATACGGCCGACGAGTTTCGAGTCCGGATGGCAGCCGGAGACGCTGCTCCCGGTTGCCGCCGCGAGATGCGCCGCCGAAGGCAGCGCCGGTGCCGTCGGTGCCGTCGGTGACTCGGCGGCGCAGGCGCCGACCACCATCGCCGCCAGGAGCGACAGGACGACTCGTTGAGCTGTTCTGCTGCCGGAACGTGTGGAACGCATGACCAGGCCTCCCGCGGAAAAGGGTGTGGCGGCAAGGATGCCGGAGTGTGTGCCGCCAACCCATACGTCGCATGACGTAGTCGGCTGCGAGGCGCCGAGTGGCTGGGGCGCGCCTGAGGCGCCGGGCCAGCGCGTCGCTCATCGCGGTTCCGTGGGCCCCGTGCCGGGCGGCGCAGTCTCTGGTTGACATTCTACCAGAACCCCTCCATTCGCTCACCGCCGTCGGCCACAAGCAGTCTGCCATCGAGACAGGACGCTGGCACCGCCTCGTCGACTCCATTGCGCGCGTCCTGCGGCCGGGCCCAACGCCGGAGAGCAGCTGATGAACGACGTGAAGGCGCTCGACAGGCTCGTCTTCGTGGCGATGGCGGGGACGATGGTCGCGATCGGGGTGTTGGCGAGCTATGTACCAGCGTGGCGGGCAAGCCGGGTGGATCCGATGGTGGCGTTGCGGGGGGAATAGGGGGAAGTTCGAGGAGATGTCGTGCCGCATCACTGATGGCGCTCCGAGGAACTCCGGCCTTCACCACGCCCGGGGGTGCACGCTCGACCAGCGGCTGCGCACAGCCGACGTTGGGTGGTCGGCCAGCCGCAACTGCCGCACGCCGAATGGCCAGCCGATCCACTCCTAGCCGAGCGCGACGCTGAATGGCAGGCGGCGAAGCCTTTGCCCGCTCAAGTCGCGAATGGCGTTTCCGACCGCCGCTGCAATGGGGGGTACCGCGAGTTCCCCGACACCGGTGGGATCGGACTCACTCGGGACGAGTATCGTCTCCACGTGGGGAGCTTCCGAGGCGCGCAGCACGCGATAGTCGTGGAAGTTGGATTCCACCACGGCGCCACCCTTGATGGTGACCTGCCCGAACAGTGCCGCGCCGAGCCCGAACAGCACACCTCCCTCCAACTGTGCCCGCACGATTCCAGGATTCACCACGCGACCGCAATCGATCGCACACCACACACGGCGCACCCGAATCCCGCGCGTCTCGTGAGGCACCACCTCGACCACCTGCGCGCAGACGCTCCCGTAGGATTCCACGATCGCGACCCCGCGTCCCACGCCGCGCGATCGGTTGTCTGTCCAACCGCTCGCCTGCGCCACCGCGTCGAGCACACGCAGGTGTCGCGCCTTTCCCGCCAGCAGCTGGCGACGGTACTGGACGGGGTCTCTGCCGGCCATCACGGCCATCTCATCGACCAGCGTTTCCATCACAAACCCCGTCTGCGAGTGCCCAACCGACCTCCAGAACCCGAGCTGGTGCGGGAAACGGGGCTGCGCCACGTCCACCTCGAGATCGCCGAGCACGTACGGGGAATCCCGAATGCCCTGCAGCGTGATGGGATCGACCTGATCGTCGTCGATGATCCCCATGCGCGCCAGAATGGAAGGACATGCCACGCGCCCGTGCACCCAGGACGGGACATCGTCACCGTCCAAACGGACGCGGAAGCGCGCGATGAGGGGCGGACGAAAGTAATCGTGCCGGATGTCGTCTTCCCGGCTGTATATCAGTCGCACCGGCTGCCCGACTCTCCGAGCCACTTCCACTGCCTCCCGCACGGCATCCTGCATGGCGCGGCGGCCGAATCCTCCCCCCAGGTAGGTCGAGTGTATCGTGACGCGCGACGGATCGAGGCCCGCTACCTCAGCCGCGACCTCGCGCGCTCCGCCGCCAAGGGGTTGCCCGCTCTGGTACTGCGTGCCCGTCCACACCTCGCAGCTACCGTCGTGCACCCACGCCGTTGCCGACATCGGCTCCATGCAGGCATGCGCCAAGTACGGCACTTCGTACGTGACCTCGAGGGTCGCACTCTCCGCCATGAGTCGCTGCTTCGACGACACACCCTTGCGCGTCGGGCGATCGAGAGCCGCGAGCATCGTTCGCCGAATACCATCGCTATCCAACGTCCGATCGCCGCCGTCCCAGCGCGCGCCCAGCGCATCGCGCCCGCGCGAGGCGGGCCAGTAACCGCGCGCCACCACCGCCACGCCCGTGCCGACTTCCACGACCTGTGCCACACCTTCGACGGCCAGAGCTGCATCCCTATTGTAGGCCTGGAGGACAGCACCCGGGACCGGAGCCCGCGCGACCAGCGCCGTGAGGGCGTGCGGCGGACCTGCGTCGATGCCGAACACCGCACGTCCCGTGACCTTGTCGCGAACATCCAGCCGGGCAATCGGTTGCCCCACGACCCGGAATTCCGACGGCGACTTGAGGGTGACCTCGGCCGGAACGTCGCTGGATTGCACGTCGAGCACCAACTCACCAAAGGTCGCCCGCCGGCCCGAACGATGGTGGTGTACCGTCCCCTGAACGGCCTCACACTCCGCCTCCGGCACCTGCCAGCGTCGCGAGGCAGCAGTGACGAGCGCCGTTCGCGCCTGCGCGCCCGCACGGCGAAGCGGTTCCCACGCTGCGGCAACGCTCGTGCTTCCTCCCGTGTTCTGTGCGCCGTTGAGCGGATTGCGGTAGATGGCGTCATCCGCAGGTGCAAAGGACACGTGCACGTCCTCCCATCGGCACTCCAGCTCCTCCACGACAAGTTGCGCGAGCGCCGTCGTGACGCCCTGCCCCATCTCCGCGCGATCGATGGTCACCGTCACCCGGCCGTCCTCCGAGATGCGCACCCACGCGTTGAAGGCGCGCGACTCGGCGGCATCGGGGCGCTGGCCGCGGCAGTCGAGGAGGGCAACACCGATGAGGAGGGCGCCTCCGCCCTCGGCGAGTGTCCGCAGGAAGGTCCGGCGAGTTGCCAGGTCGCGCTCGGCCTCCAGGGACGACGGCTTATCAGACATGGCAGCTCCCGTTGGGCACGGCCGGAACGAGACACCCTCCGTCAGAGGACCGCTCGCCTGTTGCAGCCCGGTAGATCTGCACGGCGACGCGCATGAAACGGTCGGGGCACGCGCGCTGAATGGATCGCCGCCGCACCATTGCTAATGCCGAGCATCGCGCTGCGCCTGGCAGCGCTCGTTCCGTGGCTCCGTCGGCATGCGCTGCGTTCCGGCAAGGCGACGGCGGGCGAAGGGTCATCGTCTCAGCTGGCATGTAGAGCCAAGTACTCCAGCAGGATGTCGGAGAGGAGTCGGCGAAGCATCGCCACGCATGCTCCTTTCCGGGTGCGGCCGAGTATGCGGCCCTCCCACCGTTCCGCTATTCGTACTCCCTGGAGCGCCGGACCAGCCGTGCTTCTGCGTGTGAGCACTGTGTGACGTGATCGCGCGCCGAACGGCGTGATGCGCGAGCGCGGTGGACCGCGTTGCGTGAGGTGCTCGTGGGGGCGGGCCGGCGGTCGCGGCGCCCTCGACCGCGTGGCGCAAGTCCGGGGGCGACGTCGAGGCCTGCCCGGGCGCTACCGTTTGTCACTCGGCGACGGCCCCCCATCCCATGCCGCACGGTCCGCAGCCCGCTGGCGATGAATGGATGAGCGGCGCCGTCGCACTCGACGGGCCGCGACGGTCAGTCGTCCCACAGGAGGGCACGCATGCACGACCTGCTGCAGGACCTGCGATACGCCGTCAGGGGCTTCGCCCGCACTCCCGGCTTCGCCACCGTTGCGGTCCTCACCCTCGCCCTCGGCATCGGAGCCACCACGGCGATCTTCTCGGTGGTGAACGGGGTCCTCCTCCGCCCCCTTCCCTATCCTGCTGCCGATCGCTTGGTCAACGTCTGGATGGACAACCGGCGCATGAAGATGGCCGAGGACATCCACTCGTACCCCAACCTCGAGGACCTGCGCACGCGCAACCGCAGCTTCGTGGACATCGCTGCCTTCACCCGTGGAGGGGCGAACCTTACCGGGGGGTGCCGGGAGGCGGAGTGCGAGCCGAGGCGGGTGAACATCATCCAGGCCTCGGCCAGGCTCTGGCCGGTGCTGGACGTCGCCCCCGCGCTTGGCAGGACCTTCACTGCAGAGGAAGAGATCCCGGGCCAGGACGGCGTGGTCGTGCTGTCGCACGCCCTCTGGACGCAGCAGTTCGCGGGCGACCGCGCCATCCTGGGCCGCCAGCTGCGCCTCAATGGGCGCGAGCGGACCATCATCGGGGTGATGCCGGCCAGCTTCCGCTTTCCGGTCAGCGACACGCACCTCTGGATCCCGTTGGCACTCCCGCCGCAGGCCACGCAGAACCGCAACGGCTTCTTCCTCTGGGCCGTCGGGCGGCTGCGCCCCGGCGTCACGATCGAGTCGGCGCGCAACGACCTGGCAGGCATCGCGCGGGCCATGGAAGTCGAGTTCCCGGAGAACCGGGACCTGGGGACGCACCTGGTGAGCATGGAAGAGCAGATCGTGGGGCGCACCATGCGCACCGCGCTCTGGGTGATGCTGGCCGCGGTTGGCGCGGTGCTCCTGATCGCCTGCACCAACGTCGCCAACCTCATGCTCTCGCGCGCCGCCGTGCGGGAACGCGAGATCGGCGTGCGCCTCGCCCTCGGCGCCGGGCGCGCGCGGCTCGTTAGGCAGCTGCTCACCGAGAGCGTGGCGCTGGCGGGAGCCGGTGCCGTGGCGGGGCTCGCACTGGCCTGGGCACTGCTCCTGCTCCTCAAGTCGTTTGCACCCGCCGACATGGCGCGCGTGGAGGGCGTGGCGCTCGACGGCACCGTGCTCGTCGTCGCGCTGTCGCTGACCGTGGTGACCGGGCTGCTGTTCGGGCTTGCACCTGCGCTGCAGGCCTCCCGCCAGAACACGACCCAGGCGTTGCGCGAGGGAGGACGCGGGTCCAGCAGCTCGCGCTCGGCCCAGCGGCTGCGTCGCGTGCTCGCGGCCGCCCAGGTCGCACTCGTCGCGGTGCTGCTCACCTCGTCGGGACTGCTGATGCGCTCATTCGTCGCGCTGCAGCGCACGGACCTGGGATTCGTGCCCGAGAACATCCTCGTCGCCGAGCTGTCGCTGGCCGGATCGCGGTACCAGCAGGGGGGCGCGCGCGCCTCGTTCTTCGAACAGCTCTTCGAGCGGCTGCGCACACACCCCGAGGTCGCGTCGGTGGGCGCCATCGGCGATGTCTTTCTCTCCCCCCTCCCCAACTCCACGACCTTCACGATCGAGGGGAGGGCACGCACCCCCGACATCGCCAACGTCGAAGTGCCGGTCGACCCCGTGACGCCGGACTACTTCCGCACCATGGGCATTTCCCTGCGCCAGGGGCGGGTGTTCACGCCACTCGACGCCGACACGGCGGCACCACCCCCCGTCATCATCAACGAGACCATGGCCCGCACCTTCTGGCCGGCGGGCGACGCGCTGGGCAAGCGCTTCAAGTATGGAGAGGAGGATAGCGGCGCCCCGTGGCTCACGATCGTTGGCGTCGTGGCCGACATGCGGCGCACCGGATACGACGCACCCGTGCGACACGAGACCTTCCTGCCGCACGCGCTGAATCCATCCGGGCGAATGGAGCTGGTGATTCGCACGCGGCGCGATCCGCTGAGTGCGGTGCAGCCCCTGCGGGATGCGGTGCGAGCCGTGGATCCGGAGCAGCCCGTGCATGCGATCGCTCCCATGGAATCGCGGCTCGGCGAGATGGTGGCGTCTCGTCGCTTTGCCATGGTGCTGCTGGTGACGTTCGCGGCGCTCGCCCTCGCGCTCGGCCTGGTGGGCGTGTACGGAGTCACGTCGTACCTCGTGACGCAGCGGCTGCCGGAGATGGGGGTGCGCATCGCGCTCGGGGCACCAAGTACCGAGGTGGTGGGGATGGTGGTGCGCCAGGGAATGGTGGTGGCCGCCACCGGGCTCGTGGTGGGACTGGGGGTGGCGGTGGCGACCACGCGCCTGCTCGGGTCGCTGCTCTACGGCGTGAGTCCGCTGGATGTCGTGACCTTCGGCGCGGCGGCGGTCGCGCTCCTGGTGGCGACGTGGCTGGCCAACTGGGTCCCGGCGCGGCGCGCGGCAACGGCAGATCCCCTGGCGGTGCTCAGGGCCGACTAGCGGCCGGAGGAATGACGTCCCCCTTTCGCCGCGGTGCCCCGCGCGCGACTGTTTCCTTCTAGCCGGCATCCGGCGGAACCCGCAACCGCCACTCACGCGAGGTCACCATGGTTCGTCTCAGCGCGCCCCTGCGAGTGTTCCTGCTCGCGACCGTCATCGTCGCGTCTGGCGTGCAGGCGCAGGACAAGTATCGCGATCCCCCGGATCAGGTTCGCCGGATCCTGGACGCCGAGCCGCTCCCCATCGCGACGATGAGTCCCGACAAGACGCAGCTCGTGATGCTGCGTCGTCCCGGGCTGCCGTCCATCGAGAAGGTGGCGGCGCCGGACGTGAAGCTGGCCGGCCTGCGCTTCGATCCCCGGACAAACGGCCCGACGCGGACGTTCGACTTCACCGGGATCCAGCTGCAACCCGTCTCGGGCGGTGCGGCGCGCACGGTGGCCATGACCATCCCGCCGCAGGCCACGCTCGGCAACATCCGCTGGGCCCCGTCGGGGGATCGCATCGCCTTCACCGTCACGACGAGCAATGCGATCACGTTGTGGGTAGCCAACACCGCGAATGCCACCGCCCGGCAGGTTTCGACGCGGCGGCTCAACGCCGTGCTCGGGACGCCATGCGAGTGGCTCTCCAGCGAGCCGGCCCTGGTCTGCACGCTCGTCCCGGCCAACCGGGGAGCCGCGCCCGTGGCGTCGACCACGCCCGAGGGGCCGATCATCCAGGAGACGGCGGGCGGGCGCGAGGAGCGCGCCGCCACCTACCAGGACCTGCTCAAGAGCCCCCACGACGAGAAGGTCTTCGAGTACTACGCCACGAGTGAGCTCGCCAGGATCTCGCTGGATGGACGGGTGACGCCCATCGGCCGCCCGGCGATGTACGCCGGGGTCACGCCGAGCCCTGACGGGCGCTACCTGCTGCAGAAAGTGCTGAGCAAGCCGGTCTAGTAACAGGTGCCGTTCTTCTACTTCCCCACCCGCACCGAGGTCGTCACGGTCAGCGGGAACGTGGCAAAGGTGCTCACCTCGCGTCCGTTGGTCGAGCGCGTGCCGTGGGGCGGCGACGCCGCCGTGCCGGGGCCGCGCAACGCGCGCTGGCGGTCGGATGTGCCCGCAACACTCGTTTGGGTCGAGGCGCTGGACGGGGGTGACCCCGAGGTGGCGGCGGCCAAGCGGGACCGGATCCTGACGCTCGACGCGCCGTTCAGCGGCGAGGGTCGGACGCTCCTGGAGACGTCCGATCGCGCAGGTGGCGTCTGGTGGGCCAACGCCAACCTTGCCGTGGTGCGCGAGCAGCGCGCCAAGACCCGGCGCGCCAAGACGTGGATCATCGATCCGTCCAACCCCGCGGCTGCACCGCGCCTGTTGTGGGATCGTTCGTCCGAGGACCGGTATGGCGATCCGGGCAACTTCGTCACGCAGCCCGATTCGCGTGGGCAGCCGGTGCTGATGACCACGCCCGACGGGAAGTCGGTGTACCTGATCGGTCAAGGGGCCTCGGCGGAAGGCGACAAGCCGTTCCTCGACCGGCTCGACCTGGCGACCGGGACGACGACGCGCGTCTTCCAGTCCGCCGCGCCGTACTACGAGCAGCCCATCGGCGTGCTCGACGCGGGCGGCGCCCGGCTGGTGACGATGCGCGAGTCGCAGACCGAGCCGCCCAACTATTTCGTGCGAGACCTGACGGGGAGCGGCCAACCGCGCCAGCTCACCCGCTTCGCCGATCCCGCGCCGCAGTTTGCCGGGGTCAAGTCGCAGCTCATCACCTACACGCGCGCCGACGGCGTCAAGCTCTCGGCCACGATGTACCTGCCGCCCGGCTACGAGGCGCAGCGCGATGGGCGGCTCCCCTTCTTCTTCTGGGCGTATCCGCTCGAGTACCGCACGCGCGAGGCTGCCTCGCAGGTGGTCGGGTCGCCGCATCGCTTCGTGCGCCCCACCGGCCCGTCGCACCTCTTCCTGCTGCTCAGCGGCTACGGGATCCTGGACAATCCCACCATGCCCATCCTGGGCGAGAATGGCGCCGAGCCTAACGATACGTACGTGGAACAGCTCACGGCGAGCGCCAAGGCGGCGGTGGACAAGGTCGTCGACCTGGGGGTCGCCGATCGCGCCAAGATCGCCGTCGGCGGCCACTCGTACGGCGGCTTCATGACGGCCAACCTGCTGGCGCACACCAACCTGTTCCGTGCCGGGGTGGCGAGGAGCGGCGCGTACAACCGGACCCTGACCCCGTTCGGCTTCCAGGGTGAGGAGCGGACGTACTGGGACGCGGAGGAGATCTACAACAAGATGTCGCCGTTCAACTATGCCGACTCGGTGTCGTCGCCGATCCTGCTGATTCACGGCATGGCCGACGACAACACGGGGACCTATCCCGTGCAGTCCGAGCGGTTCTATGCCGCGCTCAAGGGGAACGGCAAGACCGCGCGGTACGTGCAGCTGCCGGCCGAGGCGCACGGGTATCGGGCGCGCGAGAGCATCGGCCACACGTTGTGGGAGACGGTGACCTGGCTGGATCGCTTCGTGAAGGGGAACGCGACGGTGGTGCCGTAGCGGCTACCGTAGGGGGGACGGAGGCTGGGGACGGACCCCGGGGACGGACCCCGGGGTCCGGAGCAGAGGCTTCACGCGACGGGCGTCGGGCCCTCCGCGCGTACCGACGGATCGCCAAGCCGGGCCTGCAGCGTCTCGACATACGGCGTCTCGAGGCGCTCGACGCCAGCGGCGCGTCGCAGGTCCCGGTGCAGTTGCAGCACCAGTGCGCGCGCCTCGTCGCTCCGCCCCTCCGCCAGGAGCCCGGCGGCCTCCACGCGTTGCTTGCTGCGCGCCGACGCGAAGGCGGCGCGCTTCCCCAGCTCGTAGTCCGCGCGCGCGCGCTGCGGATCACCCTCCACCACCGCCGCCCACCACGCCGAGTCGAGGGCGAAGAGCTGCTGCACCGCGATCGGCATGCGCGCGCTCCCCACCCGCATCTCCGAGATGTGACGCGCGGCGGCACCGTGGTCGCCGCGAAAGAGTGCCGCGCCGTGCAACATCTGGTGCAGCAGCGTCCCATCGTAGGAGTCGTCCGCCAGGGTCGACGCATGCGCCAGCGTGGCCGCGGGCCACTCCCTGGGCGGCACCGCGTGCATCGCGAGGGCACCCAGCGTGCTGAGCGCCGCCCAGCGCTCGGCGTCCCTGCCGCCGCGGCGCAGCATGAGCCACCGGGCGCCGTCGGAGTGAAAGCCGCTCGTCCTGAGCGGGACGAGCGTCACGAGTGCGATGAGCGCCGAGGTGAGGGCGGCGCAGAGCGCGAGGAGGCGCGTGGCATCATTCGACCCCGCCGCCACCAGCGCACCAACTATCGCCAGCAGCAGTGACGCCAGCGGACCGGCAATCACGACGCGGCGAAAGTTGGTGATCACGTCGCGCGTATCGCCCCCGGGGGGCGGCATCGTCCCGGCGATGCCACCCCAGAGGGACGCGCTGCGATTGAAGCGCACGCGGATTCGCTCGCCATCGCGCACCACGAGGAGCGGCCCCACGGCGAAGATCGCGAAACGGTTCCCCTGCCAGAGTCCCGCGAGCAAGTGGCCCATCTCGTGGACGGCGATGGTCCCCCACATCACGGCCACGAGGCCCACGAAGAACCAGGCGCTGATCGCCTCTCGGCGTACGCCAATGCCGGCGGACTTGCCGAGTTGGCTGCCGACGAATCCGCCGGCCGCGGCGATGGCGATGAGGGCGAGCAGGGAGCCGAGCCGGCGCGCGGGGGAGCGGGGGGCGCTCTTCAGCGCGGCCGGCGGCGCAGAAGGACCCTGCGGCGTCTGTGCCAATCTCTCCAGTGACGTCATATGCGCGGCGTGGTGTCCTCGGGCTTACGAGGTCGCGCCAGGCGCAGTTCCGCAGACGACGATTCCGTTACGATTCCCGTCCGGTCGTCAGCATTCCCCGCGCGGCCGACCACGGTAGGCTGGACCGGAATAGGTGGCGATACGTCGCAGGACGCAGGAGGGCGTTGAGTGTGCTGCCCGGTCGCGCCGCTCAGGCGGCGTCGCCGCGTCGACCTCCTGCCTGGGCGCTACAGCGTCGCCTCACCCGTGCGTGGATCGGCCTGGTCCTCCCCTACCCTGCATGCCCCCATCGGGCTCGCGCTCCGCCCGCACGATGGCGAGCCCCAAACGCCGCAGGTGACGGTGCAGCGAGCCGCCAACCTGCAGCGCGGATTCCCCTGGCGTCGTGAGAATGACGGTCGCACGCGCGAGCGACTCCCTCAGCGATGCGTGCACCTGCGGTGCACCGCCAACCTCGCGGCAGAGGACCAGCACGCGGTCGGCCGGAAGGCAGGCCGTCGCTTCCCCGAGCTCCCACGCCAGGTGCTGGGACGGACGATCGCTCAGCACGAAGACCGCCAGGTCGGCGTGCGCCAATTCGTTCGACACCAGCGTCTTCCAGTCGTCGGTGGGTGGGTGCCAGCCACGCTCGTCCGACATGGTCGCCGCGGCGTCCGACGTCGCCATGCTCGTCGCCTGCTCCAACGAGGGGTCGTGCAGCGTCACCAGATGGCCGTAGCAGCCGAGCATGGGCGCAACAGACGCCTTGACCTGTCCGGCGGCCACCGCGTCGAAGTGGCGCAGGAGCACGATGCGCATGGGGCCAGCGACCAGGCGCTTCAGCACGCGCAGCGTCCCGTTGCCCAGCCCGAAGCGCGCGACGGGGAGCGCGACCACGCCAAAGAGCAGCAGCGTCACCACGCCTGGGGTAGGCTCGCCCCGACCCTCTCGATAGCCGAGCAGGCACTGGAAGAGGATCGCCACCCAAACCGCCTCCAGCATGATCGAGTGCCACTCGAACCACATGAGCGCCCGGCTCAGGCGCGGCGCCCTGGGCGAGTGGAAGGGGGGGCGAGGGGCCGGATGGAGGCGGTAGCGGATCGTGGCGAATCCATCGACCGCGAGCCCCAGCCCCAGCAGCGCCATCACGACCTCGATCGGCCAGGTGGCGGAGCTTTCGGAGCGATAGGCCAGGACCAGCGCCAACGCGAGCACGGCGCCGCCCCGCGTGACCCGCCGAGTGGCGAGGATGGATTCGCGGTCGGAATCCGAGAGCAGGGTGTTGCCGCGGGGGGCCGAGGACATCGGCGCAGAATATTGGGGGGGAGGCGCCCTGCACAACCGGTCGTTAGTCCACCTCCCGCTCGCACAGACGCGTCGCCGCCGCGGAGGAGGCGAGCCGCCGATGCTCCCTGGTGGGCGCACGAGGGCGGTCACACCGTCGGCTACGGCGTTAGGTCGGACCGACCTGGCCGTTGTCAGGTTTCTGGAGCAGCGACTTCAGCTCCTCGAGCACCTCCTGCAGCGCCGAGGGCGTCGTGCCGTCACTCGCCTGCCGCACGCTGCGCTCGAGCGTGTCGATGGTGGTGTCGACCTTCCACGCTTGCGGGCCAGCACGTCGCACGTCGCGCGCGTAAGCGCGCGCCCGCGCCACGTCCTGGTCGAAGAAGGCGAGCGTGAGCAGGGTAGGCTTGCTCCACTCATTGCTGCTGTCACGCTCGGCGGCGAGCCGCGCCACGTGTGCGGCGACGGTGGCGCGCTCCTCGTCGCCATCGTCGCCCCGCTCGCGATAAAGGAAGGGGAGGTTCGACGCCGGAAAGAAGTCGTTCAGGTCCAGGCGCATGCCGCGGTCGTAGTGCTCGATGGCCCGGTCCAGGTGATCCGCCGCCTCCCGTCCCTTCCCCGCCTTGCGAGCCTCGTCCGCCAGCCTCTTGTAGCGCCCGCCGATGAGTCCCTGGCGTTCGGAGCTGTCGCCACGCTGCGCGATGAGCGATTCCAGGGCGGCGATCGCCTCCTCATGGTTGCCCGACTTGGAGAGCGCGAGCGACCGTTGTTCGCGCATCGCGCTCAGGTCGCGGAGTGCCGCGGGGAGGGCGTCGATGTAGGCGATCGTCTCGCTCCAGCCGACCACGTCGCGCATGAGCATCACCAGCTCGAGCGCGACGGCCTGCTGCATCGGCTTGCCAGGCGGATAGTCGTGCACGAGCGCCAGGGCCAGCTCGCGGCGCTTGGCCTTGTCGCTGACGAGTCGAGCCGTTCGTACGCGCGCCTGGAACTCGGCCATGCGGTCGAGCTGCTGGCGGATGGCCGACGCGCGCTGCGGATCCACCCGGCTGGGATCGGGGAAGCCGGGCAGGTGGGAGAACATCGGCGACCTGCCGCTCGCCAGCGCGCCGGCGCCCGCGCTGAGCGCCGCACGTGCGTTGGACGCGGTGTCGTCGGTGATCGCCCCCTCGGGGAGGGGAAAGGTCACGCGGCGCATCTGGGCCGTATCGAAGAGTGGGCGGGCCCAGTCGGCACTCAGCAGCACGCACCCTGACTCCCGGCTCGCATGCCGGATGCCGATCTCGTAGTAGACGTTCCCGTTCGGGATCGTCATGTCGGCGAGCACGAGGTCGGAGAAGAAGAGGCGTTCGAACATCTCTAGGATGATCGATGCGCCGGTGTCCTGGTCGGCCCGAATGGGTTCGTAGCCGAGCTCCTCGATGACCGGGCGGTAGACCTTGTTCCAGAGGGCGTCGAAGTCGATGCGGGCGGGGGCGTGGTCGATTGCGGGCTCGACGGGCTTGATGCCGAAGGGCATGACCATGAAGCAGATGGGGGTTGGCATGGTGGTCTGCCCTCGTGCGGCTCAGTGTGTGAGTTGAAGGAGTGCGACTGCGTGTTCGCCGGGCTCCAGGGGGAGCTTCATGGCGACATAGGTACGGACCGCGCAGGGCAGGCTCTGCGCGTAGCAGCGAAACGAGCCGCCTCGCAACTCTCGCGACGAGCCCTTCCTCGGACCAGCAGGTATCCTCCACCGAGACGTCGATGTAGGGCGCGTACGAGTCGTGGCACCATTCTCACGCGTTGCCTGCCATGTCGTGCACCCGTCGAACTGTGGTCACGCCCTGGCCCAGCCCCTGTCGACACGCCGATTGTAGCACCCGCCCTCGATGGTGAGTAGATCCAGCGACGTGTGCGAGAATGAGGGCTCGTCAGTCATTCCGCCTCAATTGGCGCCGTCCACACCACGCGCACAGGTGCCGCGCCCACTCAGTGGGTGGAGGTGGACTCCTCGAGTCGCCTGATCTTGGGGAAGATCTGATTGATCGCGTGGCGCTCCTCCCCAGGCGACATGAGCGTGGGGATCCGAGATGAGGAGGCGCGCTGACCTGCCGAAGCAGCCCCGAAGACGTCCGCCCTTTCCTCCCGTCTCGTCGAGCGCTCAAGCGTGCGCTCATCGACCTCCCTCGCGAGGCATGGCGTGCGTCGAACACCTCACGCACTCCCCCGCGCGCCTCGACAGCCAGGAAGCCCCCCGCGCTAACCGTTAGCAACGTTGACCACCACCCCCCTCCGCGCCAACCCTCGTCCCCATGAGGATTTGGCGAAGCGTAGTCTGGAGCGTCTGTCTCTCCGCGTGCGGCGGCGGTTCGTCGGGCAGCGGCACCACACAACCCCCCCCCCCCCCCCCCCCCCCCCCCCCCCCCCCCCCCCCCAAAAACCCCCCCC
>CAZVDJ010000007.1:5365-24834 GCA_964626245.1 uncultured Gemmatimonadaceae bacterium | reverse complement strand
TGGGCGTAGCCGCGGATGGTGAGGCGCTCGTACCAGGAGAGCGCGCGCTGCGGGGCCGCGGAGTCCGGACGCGGCTTGGCGGCACCACCCGTCGGCGCCGCCGCAGGCGTCAGCTCAGCGCCGGGACGAAGCGCTTGCGCACGCTCCGCGATGGCGCGATCCTGCGCCACCGCGTGCGCTGCCGGAATCGCCGACAGCAGCAGCGCGGCACCGATGGCGCACGGACTGGCGTGCAACAGCGCGTTCGGACGACGGCGATTCGCGCCGCGCCGACAAGTGGAGTGGACCACGGGAACTGGGGGAGTCGTGAGAACGCGGCGGGACCGCGACGTCAGGGCCCGCCGGGGGCGCGGCGTGAAATGCTGCGAGTGCGCGCGACCCTTTCGTGAGTGGAGTGTCGTCGCGCCGGGGCGCTTCTTGAGATTTCTACCAAACCGTTACATTAGCTCACTCTAGTGCTGGCATGCCGGTACCGATTCTCAGCACGCTCCAATCCATTCCATGCGTCTGACACGTCGTGCAGATGTCGAGGGGCGCCGCCGGCCGCGTGGCGCCTGGCGCAACGCCCCGGCCGCTGCGTGCGCCATGCCTAGGCGTGGCATGCAGCTGCTGGCCGTGCTCGCGGGCGCGCTGCTCCTTGCCGGCGGCCCGGCCCGTGCCCAGGCGCCGGCGACGTGGGAGGCGCTCGCCATCCGCTACGCCACCCTCCCCGCGTTTCGCGTGGCGGGACTCGTGGCCGGCGCCGACACCGCCCGACGCATGGACATTGCCATGATGGTCTGGCTGCTGCGCGGCCCCGGCGGGCGCACGGTGCTGGTCGACGCGGGCTTCAAGCGTCCCGACCTCCTGGCACGCTGGAAGCCCGCCGCCTTCATCCGGCCCGATTCGGCGGTGCAGCTGGCGGGCGTCGACCCGGCCGCCGTCACCGACATCATCGTGACGCACGTGCACTGGGACCACTTCGACGGCGCCGACCTCTTTCCCAGTGCCCGGGTCTGGATCCAGCGCGCCGAAGTGGCGCACCACGTGGACGCGGAAGGACGCCCGCTCGACCGCGCCATCGACGCGCCGGACGCCGCCATGCTGCACGCCCTGCGCGCCGCCGGCCGGGTGCAACTGGTCGACGGCGATGCCCGCGAGATCCTCCCGGGACTCACCGTCTACACCGGCGGCAAGCACACCTTCGCGTCGCAATACGTCGCCGTGCAGGTGGCGGGGGGGCGGATCGTCATTGCCTCCGACAATGCGTACCTGTACGAGAACCTGGACCGCGGGATCCCGATCGCGCAGACGCTGGATGCAACGTCCAACCTCGCGGCCCAGCAGCGCATGCGGACGCTCGCGTCGGAGCCGCGCCTGGTGGTTCCCGGGCACGATCCGGCGGTCTTCGAGCGCTTTCCGCGGCTCGCGCCGAACGTCGTGCGGCTACGGTAGGGGCGGAGGTCTCCCCCCGGCGCCCTGCGGAGATGCGGGACATGCCGGGCATGACGTTCCGGGACGCGCCGGATTGTCATTCGCCGTGACGGGAGGGAGCTTATCCCCACCTCGCCCCATTCCGCTCCCGATATGACGACGCCGACGCCGCCCACTGCCCGCCCCAACGACCCGCGCTTTTCGTCCGGCCCCACGCGCAAGCGGCCGGGATGGACGCTGCAGGCGCTGGAGGGGGCGCTGCTCGGGCGGTCGCACCGGTCCAAGCCGGGAAAGGCCAAGCTCGCCGAGGCGATCGACCGCACGCGCTCGCTGCTGCAGGTGCCGCCGTCGCATCGCATCGCCATCGTTCCCGCCAGCGACACCGGCGCGGTGGAGATGGCGATGTGGTCCATGCTCGGCGCCCGTCCAGTGGACCTCTTCGCCTGGGAATCGTTCGGCGAGGAGTGGGTGACCGACGTGCAGCAGCAGCTCAGGCTGGATGACGCGCGCGTGCACCTCGGACGTCCCTACGGCGCGCTGCCAGAGCTGTCCGCGGCGCGCCGCGATGCTGACCTCGTCTTCACGCAGAACGGGACGACGTCGGGCGTGCGCGTGCCGCACTTCGACTGGATCGCCGCCGATCGCGAGGGGATCACGATCAACGACGCCACCAGCGCCGCCTTTGCGCAGCCCATCGCCTGGGACAAGTGCGACGTCGTCACCTTCTCCTGGCAGAAGGTGCTGGGCGGTGAGGGCGCACACGGCATGCTCGTCCTCTCGCCGCGCGCCGTGGCGCGGCTGGAGTCGTACACCCCCAACCGTCCGCTGCCGAAGATCTTCCGGATGGTGAAGAAGGGGAAGCTGGACGAGGAGCTGTTCACGGGGGCGACGATCAACACGCCGTCGCTGCTGGCCACCGAGGACTACCTGGACGCGCTGCGCTGGGGCGAGGCGATTGGCGGGCTCCCGGCGCTGCATGCGCGCGCCGACGCCAATGCCGGCGTCCTCGCCGACTGGGTGGCGCGCACCCCGTGGGTGGACTTCCTGGCCGCCGACGCAGCCGCCAGGAGCAACACGTCGGTCTGCCTCAAGGTGGTCGACCCGCGCGTGACCGCGCTCGACGAGGGGCAGCAGGCCGACTTCGCCAAGGTGCTCGCCGGCACGCTGGAGAAGGAAGGCGTCGCGCTCGACGCCGCCTCGTACCGCTCGGCGCCGCCAGGGCTGCGCATCTGGTGCGGCGCCACCATCGACCGCGAGGACGTCGAGGCGCTCGTCCCGTGGCTCGACTGGGCATTCGCACGCTGCGTCGCCACCCTCGCGTAGCACCTCCCTCCACCCGAACGCTTCACCGGCCGCATGCCGCGAGTCCTCATCGCCGATGAGTTGAGCCCCGCCGCCGTCGAGATCTTCCGCGCGCGGGGAATTGACGCCGACGTCAAGGTCGGCCTCTCCAGGGACGAGTTGCTGGCGGTGATCGGCGACTATGACGGGCTGGCGGTGCGCTCCGCCACCAAGGCCACGCGCGAGGTGATCGCCGCCGCGACGCGGCTGCGCGTCATTGGGCGGGCCGGGATCGGCGTGGACAACATCGACATTCCCGCGGCCACCGCACGCGGCATCGTGGTGATGAACACGCCCTTCGGCAACAGCATCACCACCGCCGAGCACGCGATCGCCCTGCTCTTTGCCGTGGCGCGCCAGCTCGGCGAGGCCAACGCGTCCACGCAGGCGGGGAAGTGGGAGAAGGAACGCTTCCTCGGGATCGAGCTGCACGGCAAGACGCTCGGCATCATTGGCTGCGGCAACATCGGGGCACTCGTCGCCGAGCGCGCACTGGGCCTCCGGATGAAGGTGGTGGCCTTCGACCCGTTCCTCACCCCCGAGCGGGCGGTGTCGCTGGGCGTGGAGAAGGTCGAGCTGGACGAACTGCTCAAGCGCGCCGATTTCATCACGCTGCACACGCCGCTGACCGACAAGACGCGCCACCTCATCGACGCCGCGGCGCTGGCGCGCACGAAGCGGGGCGTGATCGTCATCAACGCGGCGCGTGGCGGGCTGGTGGACGAAGCCGCGCTGCGCGCCGCGCTGGACAACGGGCACGTGGCCGGGGCGGGCTTCGACGTCTTCTCGAAGGAACCGGCGCGGGAGAACGTCCTGTTCGGGGCCCGCAACTTCATCGCGACCCCGCACTTGGGGGCCAGCACCGTGGAGGCGCAGGAGAAGGTCGCATTGCAGGTGGCGGAGCAGATCGCCGACTACCTGCTCACCGGCGCGGTGGTGAACGCGCTCAACCTGCCGTCCATGAGCGCCGAGGAGGCCCCGCGCCTGGCGCCCTTCGTCTCCCTGGCCGAGAAGCTCGGGATGTTCGCCGGCGAACTGGCCAACGCCGGCGCCGAGGCGATCGAGATCGCCTACGAAGGGGAGGTGGCACGACTGAATACGCGTCCGCTCACCGCCGCGGCGCTCACGGGCATCATGCGTCCGCTCATGCCTGACGTGAACATGGTCTCGGCCCCCGCGGTGCTGAAGGAGAAGGGGATCCCGTTCACGGAGTCGCGGCAGCAAGGGGCGGCCGCGTACGATTCGCTCGTGCAGATCGGAGTACGCTCGGGCGGCTCGTGGCTGCGCGTGAGCGGGACGGTGGTGGGAGGCGCGCCGCGCATCGTGGGGGTGAAGGGAATTGCGCTGGAAGCGGGCTTCCTTCCCGTGATGCTGTACGTGAACAACTCCGACTCCCCCGGCTTCATCGGCGCGCTGGGGATGATCCTGGGCGAGGCGCACATCAACATCGCCACCTTCCACCTGGGGCGCGAAGGGCCGGGCGAGGATGCCATCGCCATCGTCGGGGTGGACCAGGTCGTCCCCGAGGCCGTACAGGACCGGCTGCGCCGCCTGCCACAGGTGCGCGAGGTGAAGGTGCTGCGCTTCTAGCGCGCACCACGCGCTACGTCGTGGCTCCCTGCGCTTCGGCGGCCTGGTCGGTCGCCGGTGTGCCGCTCGCGTCGCCGGTCACGGGGGGCACGGCGTACTCCGCCGTGGCCGCTTCCTCGGCCAACTCGCCGCTGCGGGCCAGCGCCTGGCGGAAGAAGACCGGCCCCATCGCCTCGTTCACGGCGATCATGGCCAGGAACATCGTGCGGATCTCGGCGCCGCGATCGGGATAGACCTGCGCGACGATCGTGGCCAGTCCGATGGCCACCCCCGCCTGCGAGACGAGTCCCATCCACGTGTACCGACGCTCGGCCGGCGTGGCGCCTCCCCAGCGCGTTCCCACGCGCGTCCCCAGCCAGATCGCCGACAGGCGCACCGCGATGATCGGGATGACCAGCGTCCACACCGCGGTGATCTCATGCACGTGCAGCGAGGCGCCGGCGAGCGCGAAGAAGACGACAAAGACCGGCGCCGCCGAGCGCTCCATCGCCAGCCGCAGCGCCTCGCCGTGTTCACGCTCCGAGACGTTCTCGGCGACAAAGCCGGTGGTGAGGAGCATCAGCAGCGTTTCCACGTGCGCGAGCCGAGCGATCTCGGCACCGAAGAAGGCGACGATGAGGGCGAAGAGGAAGAGTTCGCGCCGCACCCAGCGCAGGTACACCGCAACAATTCCCCCCAGGACACCGCCGACCAGCACGGCACCACCCAGCTCCCACAGCAAGCCGCCAAGCGACGTACCGCCGCCGCTTCCCGCCGCGGGGGGCGCCAGCGTGCGCGCCAGTGCGAGGACGCCGCTGAAGAGGAGGATCACCGCGACGTCCGACACGAGCACCACTCCCAGCGTCGTGCGGGCCACCGGGCCCCGCGCGCGCGTCTCGGTGAGGAGCGCCATCGTCACCGCGGGCGAGTGCACCACGGCCACCGACGCGAACATCATCGCCAGCGCCAGTGCCGCGGGAAAGGTGGCGCCCTGGAGGAAGGGCACCGAGTCGCGCAGCGCCACGAGCAGCGCGGTCACCGCCAGGAAGGTCAGCGACATCTCGGTGGCCAGGATCTTCAGGATCTTGGTCCCGTGTTCGCGCAGCTCGCCCCAGCGCAGCTCTGCCCCGGCCAGGAAGGCAATGATCGCGATGGCGAGCGAGCTGACGGGCGAGAGCTGCTCGATGGACGCCTGGCTCACCGTTCCCAGCATCGAGGGGCCGAAGACGAGCCCTGCCAGCAGGTATCCCACGATCTTCGGCAGCCGCACCACCGCGACGAGGCGTCCCACCGCATCGGCGGCCACGATCAGGAAGCCGAGGATGAGCAGCCACTGCCCGCCGTACCCCGCCGTGCCCAGCGGGAGTATCAGCTGCATGGCCCCCAGCAGCAGGACGAGGATGACGACGCGGCGCACCTATGCGGCTCGCTGCGGCGTGGTAGGTGTCGGTGTCGTGGTCCCGGGGGACATCACCGACGCGGCGAACCGCCCCGAGAGGAGGTCCGTCAGCAGCACCGACGCCACCGCCGTGGTGAAGACGACGTTGGGCAGGGCCAGCGTGTCGGCGTACAGGTAGTTCACCGCCAGTGCGATGATCAGCCCGCCCTGCCCCAGCAGTGCGCGCCCCCAATCGTTGCCGAGCGCGGGGAGGAGGTCATTGATGCGCGCAACGAGCCGAGCCCCGCCCACCTTGGCCACGAGTCGAAGCACCACGAAGGCGAGGACCGGAAGGAGCCACGCCGTCTGAATGCTGGGACGCCAGGAGGCCCCGGCAAAGACGAGCAGCAGGAAGTAGAGCGGGCGCTCGATGCGATACAGCGCCGCGCTCACCTCAGACCGCTGGCGCGTGGTGTTGATGAGCGTGGCGCCGAAGAACATCCCGGCCATCACCGGCGACAGGCGCAGGTAGGTCGCCGCGCCGCTCAGCAGGATGATGATGCCGCCCAGCGAAATGAAGAGCCGGTCGATGCGAGTCTCGTCGCCGAGAAAGAGGTGGAAGAGCCCCCCGCTCACGAGACCGATGGCGATGGTCACCACCGTCCACTCGGTGGCCGTGAGCGGGCGCACCAGGGTGACACTTGGCGCGTGTTCGGCGGCCAGGAGGAGGCCAAAGGCGCAGATGGCGAGAAAGGCGTTGGCCCCCGTCGTGGTGCGCAGCGCGGTCACGAGCGTGCTGCGCTCGCGAAAGCGGCGGGCCGCCACCTCGATGCCGGCGTGCCCCGACAGCGTGGCAAATGCGCCCAGGGTGAGGGCCGGGGCCAGTGCGCGCTGGTCGGTGAGCGCAAAGAGCCAACGCAGCAGGAAGTACTGCACGCCGCCCACCACCACGAGTGTGAGCAGTGACTCGACGAACGCGACCCGGTAGATGGCGCCGGGAATGCGCACCAGCGTGGTGAGGACGAAGCGCGACCCGACGATGGCGCCCATCCACCCGAGCGCCAGTGCGGTAGCGGGCGCCAGGTCCTGCAGCATGCCGGCCGTGAGGATCCCCGACACCTGCGGGCCCAGCAGGATGCCGAGCAGCAGGTACTCGGCCCCCGAGACGATCACGAGCTTGCGCGCCAGCCAATCGAAGGCGACGTGGGCCGCGAGGTACGACCCCACGACAAGCAGGACAAGCGCGAGTCCGGAGCTCATGGCATCGGGTAAGGGGCTGCAACTCCGGCGCGGCGCCGCCCGGCTGCGAGCGGCGTCCGTGCCGTGACGTGTCGTGCCGAAGCGCAACCTACTGCGCGGGGTGAGGCGACCGAAACCCGACGCAACGACTCGCCGATGACGCCGCGTCGTCACTGGCCTGGCGTGTCGCCGCACGCCCCGCCCGGACGTAGCTTGCTGGAGGCGCTTTCCCGAACGGATGTCGTACGCGTACCTCATCGACCCCGAGCGACGGCTGGTCGTCACCCGCTTGCACGGCGTGCTCCAGTCCCACGATTCGGTGGGGTGGTCGCACGACGTCACGGGTGATCCCCGGTTCGATCCGAGCTTCAACCATCTCTGCTCCTTCGAGGATGTCACGGAGGTGCGGATGGACGTTCCCGCCGTGCAGCTCGCCTCGGCGCTGAGTCCGTTCAACGATCGGTCGAAGCGCGCCTTCGTCATGCCCACCGACCTGCTGTATGGCTTTGGGCGGGCGTTCCAGCTCACACGCAACGAGGAGCAGGACCAGCATCGCGTCTTTCGCGACATGCCCAGCGCGGTCGCCTGGCTCGGCCTGGACGAGCGGGTGACCGAATTGATGGACCAGCTCCGCTCCACCGACTGACGCGCCGCCACTGCCGGGCGCGCGCTCCCCGAACGACTCCGCTCCCTTGCCAGACTCCCCGGCCAGCGCCAACTCGCCGTTGCTTCCCTCGCATGCCCGCGTCGTGGTCATTGGCGGCGGGGTGATCGGCTGCTCCGTCGCCTACCACCTGGCGCACATGGGGTGCCGCGACGTGGTCCTGCTCGAACGCCACCAGCTCACCGCCGGCACCACGTGGCACTCGGCCGGACTCATGGTGACCTTCGGCTCCACCTCCGAGACCTCCACCGAGTTCCGCAAGTACACGCGGGACCTGTATGCGCGACTGGAGGGGGAAACCGGCGTCTCCACCGGCTTCAAGCCGGTCGGGTTCATCGAGTGCGCCATCGACGAGGGGCGGCTGGAGGAGTACCGGCGCGTCTCCGCGTTCAACCGCTACTGCGGGGTGGACGTGCACGAGATTTCGTCCCGCGAGGTGCAAGCGCTCTTTCCCATCGCGCGCACCGACGACATCCTGGCCGGCTTCTACGTGAAGGAAGACGGGCGCGTGAACCCGGTCGACGTGACCATGGCGCTGGCGGCCGGGGCGCGGATGCAGGGGGCCACCATCCTGGAAGGCGTCGCCGCCACGGGGCTGCTCGCGGCGCACGGAACGGTCACCGGCGTGCGCACCACGCACGGCGACGTCGCCTGCGAGCTCGTCATCAACTGCGGCGGGGCGTGGGGGCGGGAGTTGGCGGCGCAGGGGGGCGTCAACGTGCCGTTGCAGGCGGCGGAGCACTACTACCTGCTCACGGAGGAGATTCCCGGGATCTCCAAGTCGTGGCCCGTGCTCGAGGATCCGGCCTCGTACGGCTACTTCCGCGAGGAGGGGGGCGGGCTGATGATCGGCCTGTTCGAGCCGGTGTGTGCGCCGTGGCGCGTGGACGGGATGCCCGAAGACTTCGCCTTCGGCGAGATCCCGCCCGACTGGGAGCGCATCGGCCCGTATCTCGAGACGGCGATGCAGCGCGTCCCCCTCACGTTCCAGACGGGGATCCGCAAGCTCTTCTGCGGTCCGGAGTCGTTCACCCCCGACCTCAAGCCGTGCCTGGGCGAATCACCGGAGCTGCGCCACTACTTCGTGGCCGCCGGGCTCAATTCCATCGGCATCCTCACGGGCGGCGGTGTGGGACGCGCCATGGCGCACTGGATGCTCACGGGACGTCCCGACTGCGACATGACCGGCTTTCACCTCGACCGGCTCCATCGCTACCAGGCCAATCCCGAGTACCGCCGCACGCGCACGGTGGAATCGTTAGGGCTGGTGTACCAGACGCACTATCCCAATCGCACCATGACCACCGCGCGCGGCGCTCGGCGCGGTCCCTTTCACGAGCGGCTGGCGGCGCGCGGTGCCTGGTTCCGGGACGTGAGCGGTTGGGAAAGTCCCGACTGGTACAGCGCTGACGGCACTCCGCCCGAGCCGGAGCCGCTCACCTTCGGCCGTCCGCGGTCGTGGGAGAACTGGCGGGCGGAGCATGAGGCCTGTCGCACCGGGGTCATCGCGATGGACATGTCGTTCATGGCCAAGTTCCTGGTGCAGGGGCGCGATGCGGGGCGCGTCCTCAACTGGATCTCGGCGAATGACGTGGATGGAGCCGCGGGGCGCACCACGTACACGCAGTGGCTCAACGCGGGTGGTACGCTCGAGGCCGACCTCACCGTGACCAAGCTGGAGCCGGGCTTCACCGGCACCAGCGGCGAGCAGGCCTACCTCGTGATTGCGTCCGACACGGCGCACCGCCACGTGCTCACCTGGCTGCGTCGCCACACGCCGGACGACGCGCACTGCCTCGCGACCGACGTCACCAGCGGCTACGCGCAGCTCAACGTGCAAGGGCCGCACTCCCGCGAGTTGCTGCAGCGCCTTACCACCGCCGACCTGTCCAACCAGGCCTTCCCCTTCCGCACGGCGCGCGAAATCGACATCGGCTACGCCCGGGTCCTGCTGGTGCGCATCACCTACCTGGGCGAGTTGGGGTACGAGCTGTTCATCCCCACGGAGCAGGCGGTGCACGTGTACGACCTGGTCGTGGAGGCGGGGCGTGCCCTGGGGTTGCGCCACGCCGGGCTCAAGTCGCTCGCCTCGCTGCGCATGGAGAAAGGGTACCGCGACTATGGCCACGACATCGACAACACCGACTCGCCCCTGGAAGTGGGGCTCGGCTTTGCCCTCGACCTGAGGAAGCCCGGTGGCTTCCTGGGGAAGGAGGCGGTGCTGGAGAAGAAGGGGGCCGGGGTGCGCAGGAAGCTCGTGCAACTGCTGCTGCGTGATCCCGAGCCGCTCATGTTCCACGCCGAGGTCGTCAGGCGCAACGACGCGCCGATGGGCTACGTGCGTGCCGCGTCGTACGGGCACACGCTGGGGGGGGCGGTGGGGCTCGCGATGATCGAGCGCGCCACCGACGTCATCGACCAGGGATGGCTCGATGCAGGGCGGTGGGACGTGGAGATCGCGGGGCGGCGCGTGCCGGCCGTCGCCTCGCTGGCGCCGCTCTACGATCCCAGCGGCTCGCGCATCAAGGGGTGACGCCGCGCGCGACCTGCGGGGGAGCCAGCGCGGCGCCGCGCCGGCTCCCCGTACACCCTACTGCAGCACCGGTTCGCGTCCCAGCACGTACTTCGAGAAGAACGCCACCTCGCGCTTGATCTTGTCCAGGGCGTGGCGGGGCTCCTGCAGCCCGTGCGGCTCGCGGGGGAAGAAGACCAGCTCCACCGGCACCTCGTTCTTCCTGAGCCCCATGTACAGCTCCTGCGCCTGCCCGATGGGAACGCGCGTGTCCTGCTGGCCGTGGAGGATGAGCGTCGGCGTGCGGGCCTTCTTGATGTGCACCATGGCCGACGCCCGCCGGTACGCCTGCTCATCGTCCCAGGGCTCGGCGCCGAAGTAGTCCTCCAGCACCATCTGCAGGTCGTTGGTGGAGTACATCGAGTACATGTTGGTGAGCCCCGCCCCCACCATCACCGCCTTGAAGCGGTTGGTCTGCGTGAGCGTCCACGCCGTCATGTAGCCGCCATAGCTCCACCCGGTCTGTGCCATCCGTTCGGGGTCGGCCAGGCCGCGCTTCACCAGCTCGTCCAGCCCGGTCTGGATGTCGAAGTAGTCGCCGTTTCCCCAGTCGCGATGGTTGGCGGCCAGGAACTTCTCCCCGTACGCCGACGAGCCGCGCACGTTAGGCAGGAAGGAGAGCCACCCCTCGCCGGCGTAGATCTGCGCCGAGTTGTACCAGTTGGCGCCGAATCCCTCGTTCCACACGCCCGAGGGGCCGCCATGAATGATGGCGACGGTGGGATAGCGCTTGCCGGCCTCGTAGCCGACCGGATAGACCAGGATCCCCTCGATCTCCATCCCGTCCTTCCCCTTCCAGCGGATCACCTCGCCCTTGCCGCGCTGCGCCGCGGCGATCTCCGGGTTCAGCGTGGTCAGCGCCCGCTGCCGCCAGCCGCCATCGTACGTGGCGACGTGGACCTCGGCGGGGGCCTCGAGGGTGGACCGGACGAACGACACGGTGCGCTGGTCGCCGGACAGCGACACCGCTTCGCTCCCGAAGACGCCCGCCGACCCCTGCAGGTCGGAGAGCTGCCGAGGGGTTCCTCCCTCCACCGGGAGCTGGAAGAACTCGTTGCGCGTGCGCACCGCGCTCCAGAAGAAGAGCGACTTGCCGTCGCGGCTCCACGCCGGGGCCCCCGGTTCGTAGAGGAAGTCGGCTGCCAGGGTGCGCGGCGTGCCACCGCCAGCCGCAACCACGGCCAGGCGCGACTGCGACAGCGACGGCTGCCGCGGCGACTTGGTGAGGTAGGCGATCGACTGCCCGTCGGGCGACCAGCGCGGTGAGGCGTCGGCGCCCGGGTTGTCGGTGAGCTTGCGCGTCGACCTGGCCGCGACGTCGGCGACCATGATGTCCGTCGCGCGGAAATCGTCGGGCTTGGGGGTGGGGGCGATGGTGTACGCGATCTGGCGCCCGTCCGGCGACCAGTCGAAGTCCAGGATCGCCTCGGCGCGCGCCACCTCGGTCGCGGTGCGGCTGGCGACGTCCAGGACCATCAGGCGCGCCTGCACCCAGTCCTTCCCGATCACGATCGCGTCGTCCTTCCCCTTCTGCTTCTTCTCCTCGTCGGGCGTCGCTTCACGTGGCGTGACGTAGGCGATGCGCGACCCGTCGGGCGACCAGGCAAAGGCGCCCACCGGCGTCTTGGAGTCGCTGAGCTTCTCGGGTTCGCCGCCGGCCAGGCCGAGGCGGAAGAGTTGCGGCGCGCCATCGCGCGCCGACAGGAAGGCGATGGAGCGGCCGTCGGGCGACCAGCGTCCCTGGTCGTCCATCGCCTTGTGGTTGGTGAGCCGCACCGGCGTGCCGCCTGACGCGGCGATCATCCAGAGGTCGGCGTTGGTGCTGCTCTCCTCCAGGTTGGGAACCGAGACGGTGTACACCACCCACTCGCCGCTGGGCGAGATGCGCGCGTTGGACGGGGAGCGCATCGCCGCAGCCTGATCGGCGGTGAGGGGGCGCTGCGCGCGCGCGGACCCGAGTGGAAGGAGGAGGAGCGAGGCGAGCAGGACGACGGGGAATGGACGCGCGCGTTGCATCGGATGGTTTGGGGGGAGGTGACGGCGTGTGGGAGGAGCGAGGGAAGCGCTCCAGAGTCTGCGGCGCGCCACGTGGCGGCGCCAGACTGCGGGGGAGGGTTCGCGTGGCACACGGTGCGCGGGCCGCGGCGCACCGGCGCTGCTACCGCGCCGTCGCGTACAGGACGCCCAGGACGATCGCAGCCAGCGTCGCGACGCCGGCCACGGCCCAGGGCAGCCAGAGCGGAAGTCGACTGGCAGCCCCGACCACCCCGCCGCCGGTGGGCGTCACGATGGCCCCAGCCGGGGCGAGCGAGTCGGCGATCTCGCGCCCACTCTGGGGGCGATCGGCGGGGTTCTTGGCCAGGCACCTCATCACGAGCTTCGACAGGCCTGGCGGTACGTCCGGGCGGCGTCCCTCGATGGGCTCGGGCAGTCGCTTGGCGTGCGCCTCGATCACCAGCGCCGGCGTCTTTCCGGTGAACGGGGGATGCCCGGTGAGCATCTCGTACGCCACCACGCCCAATGCGTACAGGTCGGCGCGGTGGTCCAGGTCGGGGTCGGCACGGGCCTGCTCGGGCGCCACGTACATCGGCGTCCCCAGTGCCATCCCGGCCTGCGTGATGCGCAGGACCTCCGTCTCTTCCGTCGCCGCATCCAGCAGGGCCTTGCCGATCCCGAAGTCGAGCACCACGGCCCGCCCGTGGAAGAACATGATGTTCTCCGGCTTGATGTCGCGGTGCACCACGCCTTCCTCGTGCGCGTAGGCCAGGGCGCTGGCCACGTCCTCGATGATGCGCGTGATGTCGGTGATGGCCATGGGGCGCTCGCGGTTCATGCGCGTGCGCAACGACTCGCCGTCCACCAGCGGCATGGTGTAGTACAGGTGCGTCCCTGCCAGTCCCGACGAGAGGAGCGGGACGATGAGCGGGTGTTGCAGCCGTGCGGCCCAGGCGATCTCGCGTCGGAAGCGCTCGGCCGAGAGCGAGGCGGCGAGCTCCGGCGAGAGGACCTTGATGACGACGTGCCGGCGCAGGGCGCGCTCGGTCGCGACAAAGACGCGGGACATGCCGCCGCGCGGGAGTTCGCGCTCGATGTCGTACTCGGCGGCGAGGGCTTCCTGGAGCTCCTGCTGCAGTGCGCGCTCTGACATTGCGGCACCCGTGAACGGTGGTGGCCCAATGTATGACAGCCGCGCCCGGTTGCCTACAGGGAGAATGACGGCGGGATGCGCGACCGCATCCCGCCACGCGTGGTGCTACCGGCGCGTCACTTCCTCGTGCACCGTGCGAATGAACCGCTCGTGCCCGCCCGGCCACTCCTTCGCGTACGGCTGGGCGAGGTTGAGTGCCAGGATCTGCTCGATCGACTTCCCGGCGCGCACCTCCCGCTGCACGCCATCGCGCACCGCCGCCACCGCGTCGCGCCACTGCCGCAGCCGCCGGCGATCGGTCACCGCCCCGTGCCCGGGGACGATGCGCGTCTCGTCATCGGCCAGGTAGTACGCCCGGTCCGCGGCCTGGATCACGCCGTGCACCGAACCGCCGCTGGACAGGTCCACAAAGGGGAAGCCGCTGTTGTTGAAGACGTCGCCCATGTGGATGACGTTCGCCTTGAGGAAGTGCACCAGCGCATCGCCGTCGGTGTGGGCCGGCGGGACGTGCGTCACCTGCACGGAGTCGCCGTTGATGTGGAAGGTGACGCCGTCGTTGAACGTCACCACGGGGAGCGCCTCGCGCGGCGAGGCTTCCACACGCCGGTTCATCGCCGCCATGAACTGCTCGGTCGACATGCGCTTGCGCACGTTGTCGTGCGCCACGATCAGCGCGCCGGCCTTGCCCAGGTTCTCATTGCCCCCGGTGTGGTCGAAGTGCCAGTGCGTGTTCACCACGAACTTCACCGGCTTGGTGGTGATGGCGCGGATGGCGGCCAGGATCTTGGGTGTGAGCGGCGCAAACTGGTCGTCGACCACGAAGGCGGCGTCATCGCCCACGGAGAGGCCGATGTTCCCGCCCGCCCCAAACAGGACATGCACCCCGCGCCCCAACGACGTGGCGCGGACCTGCACCGTGTCGTAGTTGACCTGACCGCGCGCCGGCGTCGAGATGCCGGCGAGGAACGGAGCAACCAGCAGCGGAGCAACAAGGAGGGCGCGCACGAATTCCTCGACTGTGAAGGCCAATACGAGCAAGGCTCGACCCACCGGTCTCGTTCGAACCGGTGTCCTCGCGAGAACCTACCGGCTCCGCCCGCCACCGCCATCCTCCCGTCCCCCGCCTCCCGTCTACGGTTGCCTCACCAACCTGTTGTTGGCGCTTCCGCCGTCTACCCGCACCGCCGTGACGGCGCCACCCGTCTCGGAGAAGACGAAGCGAGTCGCCCCCGCCGCGAAGATGCCGTTCCCCACGTGCACGAGCGACCGCTTGCTTCCGCGCACCATCGCCACCAGCCCGCTGCTCTCCAGCGCGATCGTCAGCTGCTGCGGCCCGCCGCGCCCCCGCCCGGCGTAGTTCCCCACGTAGCGCTGCGCATCGCCGGCAATGGGAACCGCCGTCGGCGGCACTGCGCCCAGCACCGCCGTGGCAATCGCTTCCGCGGCCTCGGCCGGGTTGGACGGTCCCGACGTGTTGTACAGGACGACGACGCTCAGCGACTCGGCCGGCACGTACAGGTTGTACGCGGTCCAGCCATTGATCCCGCCCCCGTGATGGATGGCCGGGTGCCCGACCATTGGCGTGAAGGCCAGCCCCTTGGCGTAGCGCATGCGCGTCCCGTCGTTGAGCGTGTCGGTCGAGGTCAGCTCGCGATAGGCGGCGGGGCCCACGATGCGCGCGGAGCGGTGCAGGGCGGCGTTCCACGCCACGAGGTCGCGCGGGGTGCTGCATAACGAGCCCGCCGCGTACGGCCAGGTGTGCGAGAGCGGGCGCTTCTGGATCGCTCCCTTGGCACCGCCCCAGTCATAGCCGGTCGTCTTGAGCGGGCGCACGTCGACCTCGCTGCAGTAGTGCGACGCCGTCATCCCCGCGGGCTCGAACAGGTGGCGCTGCACGTACTCGGCGTAGGACAACCCGCTCACCTTCTCGATCACCAGGCCGGCCAGGAAGAAGGCGGAGTTGTTGTAGATCCCCTCCTCTCCCGGCTCGAAGTCGTACGGGTACTTCTCCATCAGCCGCACGAGCGTGTCGCGCGGCAGGGTGAGCGGGAAGACGGTGGCGGCCTCGGGCATCTCGGTGTAGCCACGGATTCCCGAGGTGTGGTCGAGCAGGCGACGAATGGCAATGCGCCGCCCGCGCGTATTGAACTGCGGCACGTACTTCGTGACGTCATCGTCCAGCGAAAGCTTTCCCTGCTCCACCAGCTGCATGATGGCCGCACCGGTGAACTGCTTGGTCACCGAGCCGATCTCGTAGATGGCACCTGGCGGCGTGGGGACGTTGAGCTCGAGGTTCGCCTTGCCGTATCCCCTGGCGACGATCGTGTCCGCGCCCCGCACCACGGCGATCGAGGCGCCCACCACCTGCCCACGCGCAATGGGGGCCTGCACGATGGAGTCGATGCGGGCAGCGAGCGCGGCGCGATTGGCGGCCTGTGCGCCGAGCACACCGGGGACCCCGCCAAGGATCACGCAGCATGCGGACGAGGCCAGCGCACGCCACGAGCGCGCGCCACGAGGATCGCTGGACGAACGGGGCGCGGCGCGTTGCATCGTGGAGCTTCTCCGTGAGGCCGGTGGTCAGGGGCGCGGCAGCGGCTACTGTCGCACGCGAAGTATGTAGGGACGCGTCGCGTCAAAGCTGCCGTCCTGCGACGAGACCTGCACACGATAGCCGCTGGCCCCGCGCGGAATCACCACCCACTCGGTGGCGTCCCCGGGGCGCTCCGACCGCCCCACCTCCGTTCCGGCGGCGTCGAAGACCACCAGGCGATAGTCCGTCCCCGACGGGAGCAGGAGCTCGAGCCGCGCCGTGCTGAACCCCGCGTCGGTCAGGTGGAAGTAGTCCACGTCGCTGCTGCTGCACAGTCGCGCGTGGTGGACGGCGGCATCCCAGACGATCCCGTTGAAGTCGGGGTCGAACTGGAAGGGGCTGGCGCGACCGATCGTGTCGTCGGGCTCATGCACGTCGCACCCGGGCTGTACGCGCAGCCGCAACACCTCGTTGCCGGCCGAGGTCCAGCCATCGCTGCTGCCGCCGACCAGCACCAGGTCTCCGCGGAAGTCCAGGCCGGGGGCATCGTGCCGGGCCATGGGGAGCGGGGGGGAGTTCGTCGGGCGGAAGGGAGGGGGTAATCCGCGTCGGCCACCGTCACCTCGCGATCGCGGCTGGACCAGTGCGACCAATCCAGTCCGCCGTAGAGGTAGACCCGGCGCCCCACCACGGCCCCTCCCCCAAACCAGGTCATGCGCGTGAAGCCGCCCGCTTGCCACTCCTGCCTCGCCGCGTCGTAGTGATAGTCGAACGGCGCCAGTCCCAGGGTCCAGCATTCACCGCCGTTGGTGAGGTACATGCTGCCGTCAACCACGAGCGTGCGATAGCTGCAATGCGCCGCGTGGCGGATGGGCGCCGGCAGGAGCATGCGCCACTTGGCGCCGTCGGGGGCAGCCGGGTCGAACTCGGCGAAGACGTTCGGCTCGCGGCGATAGTCGCACGAGCCAAAGGGAGGGAGGAGGGTGAGTCCGCCGTACACGTACAGCTTGTTGCCGATCACCGCGCCCCCGCCGCCGCATGCCATGCGCGACGGGATCCGGTCGGCCAGCAGGCGCCACCCCACCCCGGGCTCGAACTCGTACGTGTCATCCACGGTCTGGCCGTCCAGCTTGGCGCCCCCCGCGACATACAGCCGGTCGCCGATGACTCCCACCCCCGCCAGGTGCACAAGGGCACGCGGCAGCTTGGGGGCGCTCACCCAGCGCGTCGAGTCGATGGCGGGGCAGTAGCGAAACACGTCGGCGGTGGGCGGCGCGCTGCGCGACGCCTGTCCGCCTATCACCCAGATGCAGTCGCGAAAGACCACCGCGCCGTGCCCGACGCGCGGTTCGGGCAGCGACGGCAGCTGCTCCCAGTCGGACGGCACGAGTGTGGGCCCCACCCCCTCGTTTCGCCCGGCGGCGATCGACCGATCGCCCTCGGCCGTTGGCGGGAGTACCGAGTCGGCCGAACACGCCGAGGTGGCCAGGAGCAGCACGAGTCGCCGCGCGGCACGCGGGGGGCGGGGGAGGTTCATGAGCTGCATGGAGGGGAGGGAGGGGGTAGGCCGAGCGCATCTCCGGCCGACCGGGGTTTGGTGAGAAGTGGACAGCCACGCGGGACCCGCGGCGATGCGAACCGTTGCACCTCGTCGCACGTTGATGGGTTGGTCGCAACGCCCGATCCCGTTCCATCCCGAGACCACGCGTCCTGCCATGCATCCCATGACTTCCATCCCGCGGCGCCGGCGCCACCCGGCGGAGAGAAGGCGATCGATCACCGTGGCCGCGCTGCTGCTTGCGACCGCGGCCATCTCGTGCACCGCCTCTCCGCCGCCCGAATCGGCCCCCAAGGTTGGCGACGCCGCCCCCGATTTCACCGTGCGCGCCGTCACGCGCGAGGGGCCGGCCAGCGCCCCCACCTCGCTGGCCGGGCTGCGCGGCAAGACCGTCGTCCTGGCCTTCTTTCCACGGGCGCGCACCCCCGGTTGCAGCACGCAGATGAAGGCCTATCGCGACCGGTACCCCGAGCTCTTTCGCGACGGGAAGGACGTGGTCCTGCTGGGGGTGAGCACCGACCGGGAGTCGTCGCTGCAGGAGTGGGCAAGGGACGAGGGCTTCCCCTTTGCGTTCGTCAGCGACCCGGGGGGCGAGCTGGGGGCCAAGTACGGCGCGCTGGATCCCGGCGACCTGTTTGCCCGGCGGCTGTTGTACGTCATTGCGCCTGACGGCACGGTGTCCTACGTGGCCGCACCGTTCCGGCAGAACTCGGAGGAGGCGTACACGGAGCTGGCGGCGGCAATCCGAAAGGCGGCGGGCGCGTAGCGCGGTCACGCCGCCTTGCTGACGCGCCCTCGAGGGGTAGCATTGGCGCTGCGATGACTTCCTCCAGCGCCGCCGACCTCGAGCACCGCACCTACGGCCGCGTCACCCGTCGCCTCATCCCGTTCCTCTTCACCTGCTACATCGCGGCCTATCTCGACCGCGTGAACGTCGGCTTTGCCAAGCTGCAGATGCTTGGCGACCTGGGGATGAGCGAGACGGCGTACGGCATCGGCGCCGGGATCTTCTTCATCGGCTACTTCCTCTTCGAGGTGCCGAGCAACCTGATCCTGCACCGTGTGGGGGCGCGGGCCTGGATCGCGCGCATCATGATCACGTGGGGCGTGCTCTCCATGGCCATGATGTTCGTGACCGGCCCCCGGTCGTTCTATGTGCTTCGGTTCCTGTTAGGCGTCGCCGAGGCGGGGTTCTTCCCGGGAATCGTCTTCTACCTCACCCGCTGGTATCCGGCGGAGTATCGCGGGCGCATCATGGCGCTGTTCATGACGGCGGTGGCGGTGAGCGGGGTGGTGGGGGGGCCGCTCTCCGGATGGATCCTGGACGGCATGGCCGGCGCCAACGGGTGGGCCGGCTGGCAGTGGCTCTTCCTGCTGGAGGGGATCCCCGCGGTGCTGCTCGGCGTGGCGACGCTGTACTTCCTGGACGAGCGCATCGCCGATGCGCGCTGGCTCTCGGATGAGGAGAAACGACTGCTCGAGGCCAGGCTGTCGCGCGACGGGGTGGGGCGCCATGAGCACCCGGGCGTGTTCGCCACGTTGCGCGACCGGCGCGTCGTGCTCCTGGCGGGGCTCTACTTCATGTCGATCCTGGGGCTGTACGGGTTGGCCTTCTGGCTCCCGCAGCTCATCAAGTCGTTAGGTGTGGCCGATGCGTGGCGTGTGGGGCTGCTGAGCGCGATTCCCTACGCCGTGGCCACCGTGGCGATGGTGGTGGTGGGGCGGCACTCCGACCGCACCGGGGAGCGGCGCTGGCACCTGGTGGCGTGCGCCCTGGTGGGGGCGATGGGGCTGCTGGGCGCCGGCTTCTTCCGCGGGAACCAGCTGCTGGCGATGATCGCCTTCAGCGTCGCGACGGCCGGCATCCTTTCGTTGGCGCCGCTCTTCTGGACCATCCCCACCTCGTTCCTGCGTGGCGTGTCGGCGGCGGCGGGGATCGCGGCGATCAACTCGGTAGGGAACCTGGCAGGGTTTCTCAGTCCCTACATGATCGGCGTGGTGGTCGACGCCACGCGCGAGGCGACGATGGGGTTGTATGTGCTCGCGGGGACGCT
>CAZVDJ010000007.1:0-5355 GCA_964626245.1 uncultured Gemmatimonadaceae bacterium | reverse complement strand
GGTGGTGGCGGCGGGGATGGCGGTGGTGGCGACGGGGGCGCGCGCGAGTCAGAGCGTGGGCTTGTAGATCCCCATCCACGCCGCCACGCCCCCCATCACCGGCAAGCCCAGCATCAGCCATCGCGCCCACTGCGGCCGCCGATAGGGGAGGAACGGCGCCGCGGCCAGGAAGACCCACACGGTGAGCTTGACCAGGAGCCACGGCGGAAAGCTCTCCTCGTGGCGGAAGCCGATGCGCGCAAGCATCCCGAAGCCGCCCAGCAGGATGAGGAAGGCCCCAATGCCGTGCAGCGTGGTGATGAAGCGGCGCGAGGCGTTGTTGGCGCCCGTGCCGCCATTCATGGCGTGCAGCGCCACGCCGCCCAGCGACGACATGAGGATCACGATCCCGATGATGTGGACGACGTTGTAGAACTCGCGGGAGAGCATGCAGAGGAAACTCGCCGAAAGGTTGACAGCCAGCTCCACCCATCGCCCGGGCACGGCAGGTGGGCCGACACGGCTGCCTGCGGGCCGGATGCGCTAGGTGATCGAGGAGTGGCGGCCGGACGGCAGGTAGAGGGGACGGCCGTCATGGCCAGCGTCAGTCTAAGCTGCCGACTCGAGGGTGGAAGGCCAACCTGCGCAACGTCCTCTCGTGCAACGGACACGTGGGTGCACCATAATGGAAACCGGGTGACCCTCGGAGGGGTCACCCGGTCTCGGCGCGTGAACGACGAGAGACGCGCCAAGGACTCAGCTCAGAATTGCACCAGTGCACTGTGGTGCGTTCCATCCCGCAGGCCGAGCGTGTAACGTCGGCACGATCCTGCCCACGCGGCGTCCGTCTGCCAGAGGTAGAAGTACGTGTTCTTGGCCGCGTCATAGGCCAGTTGCCCGGTCGCGGGCTGGGTGCCACCTCCCCCGCCGCACACCGCGACTCGTGGGAATCCGGTGGTGAAGATGTCGAGCCCTTCGTCGCTGCCCAGCTTGAACGGAAGCACGACGATGCTCCCTGCCGCCGCGTGATTCACGGACGGCGGGTTCACGATCGGACTGAGGAAGCCCGTCCACTTGAAGAAGGTGGGAGACGGATCATCGACCTGGTAGCCGCTCTCTCCCCAGCAATCGAGGTCGCCGAACAGCCGGATGGCACAGGTGACGAGGCCACCAGCATCCAGATCAAAGAATCCGGAGTTCGGGTTGGTGGGAATGATCTGGCCAAAGGCATTGTCGCCCCAGCAGAAGATCGTCGCATCGTTTCGTTTGGCACAATTGTGGTTGGCGCCGGCGCTCACTTGGACGAACCCGAAATTGCGGTTCGGAGGGCTTCCCCGCCCGCCAGAGTTCTCGCCCCAACAGGCCACCCTTCCCGTCGCCCTCACGGCGCACGCATGGTACAGGCCGGTACTCACCTGCACGAAGCCCGTGTTCGGCGTCGGTGGCGTCGCCTGTCCGTGCGTATTGTCACCCCAGCACTCGAGCCCTCCGTCGGACCGCAGCGCGCAGGCGAAGAGGTAGCTGACGTCGACGTCCTCGTAGCTGGAGCCCGTGGGCATGCCGGCAGGTATGGTCGAACCCCAGCAGTGCAGGGTGCGATCACTCTTCACCCCGCAGGCGTACGTGCTGGCTGCCGAGATTCGACGGAAGCCGGTGTTTGGGGAAGGTGGAGTGAGGCCCGGAACTCCCCAGCAATCCACCGCGCCGCTGCTGCCGACGCGAATCGCGCAGACTCCGGTACCGACGCTGATCTCGCGATACCAGACGGTCGGGAACGGGACGGCTCCGGTCTGGCCCCAACATTGAACGGTTCCATCGCGACGGATGGCACACGCGGCGGATGGACCAACGCTGACGTGGGTGAAGTAGCTATTCAGGGACGGCACGCGAGATTGTGCTGGGGCTTGTACGGCCGCCGGCGCCGTTGCCGCCTCGCGGTCGACGGCGCAGCCGCTGAGGATGCCTACAAGAACCGCACATCTGAGATAGGCACGTACTCGCATCGTGGCACCTCCTCCTCTGCGGAGCAGGGTGGCCTCGACCTCGGTGTCTCACACCACCCATACCCCAGTTAGGGCATGCACCCTAGCGGTCCACAGCTACGCCAGCTGTCCGCGATCGTCCCGAATGGTCCGGATGTTCCCCTATACAGCGAACACAGCGGCGGCGGATCGGCCGACCACGAGACGGGCAAGCAAGGCGCACTGCGCCGCGGTCGACGCAGGCGACACATGGCAGGCCGCGCCCGGCACGCCGCGCAGGAGACTGAACGAAGCGGGCTCGTCGCTTGACGCGTCAGGCTCCCCCACCCAGCTTCGGTCGAGCTTGCACACTCTCGTCGTTCCCCAGACCCAGCGCCGAATGCCGAACCGTCGTGTTGCACTGGCTGCGCTTGCCAGCGCCAGTCTGTCCCTTGCAGGAGCAGCCAGCACCCTCCACGCCCAGGCCGCCCCCACCGTCACCGCCAGCGCCATCCCCACACCGGCGTCGATCCTGGGCTTCGAACCCGGCGCCGACCGCAAGCTCCCCACGTGGGCGCAGGTCACGACCTACTTCCGCGCCCTGGACAAGGCGTCACCGCGCGTGTCGGTGCGCACGTTGGGCAAGACGGTGCAGGGGCGCGACTTCATCGTCGCCTTCATCGCCGAGCCGGCCACGCTCGCCAACCTGGAGAAGTACCGCCAGATCCAGCACAAGCTGCTCGACCCGCGCCGCCGCAGCGCCGCCGAGCTCCCGCGCCTCCTCGACGAAGGGAAGAACGTCATCCTCATCACCTCGAGCATCCACAGCACGGAGGTGGGCGGCTTCCTGACGCCGTTCGTCCTGGCCGATCGCCTGGCGCGCGGCAACTCGCCCGAAGTGCGCGAGATCCTGCGCAACACGATCGTGATGCTCGTCCCGTCGCAGAACCCCGACGGCGTGGACATCGTCGGCAACTGGTACCGCTCGACGCTCAACACTCCCGCCGAGGGGAGCGGGCCGCCGGAGCTCTACCACTACTACACGGGGCACGACAACAACCGCGACTGGTACGCCTTCACGCAGCCCGAGACACGCTACACCATCGACTCGCTCTACTCACCGTGGACGCCGCAGATCGTCAACGACGTGCACCAGCAGGGGCCGAACGCGGGGCGCATCTTCATCCCGCCCTACATGGACCCGCTGGAGCCCAACATCGACCCGGTGCTCACCGGCGCCACGAACGCCCTGGGGATGTCGATGGCCTGGCGCATGATCAAGGAGGGGAAGACGGGGGTCGCGACCAATGCCTCGTATGATCAATGGTCGCCGGCGCGCCAGTACTCGCTCAACCACCACGGGGCGCGCATCCTCACCGAGACGGCGAGCGCGCGCCTGGCCACCGCAATCGACATCCCGTTCAGCGCGTTAGGCACGGGGCGCGGCTACGACGCCAAGGTGCAGAGCTGGAACCACCCGGCGCTCTGGAAGGGCGGACGCTGGGGGATCGGCGACATCGTCGAGTACCAGTCCAGCGCCTCGTGGGCGTTGCTGGCGCAGGCGGCGCGCGACCGGCGCCCGTGGCTGGAGACGTATGCCACCCTCGGCGACCGCGCGATGGACCCGAAGTACCCGTGGGCGCTCGAGGCCGACGTCCCCGACGCCTTCCTCATCCCCAAGAACCAGAAGGACCCGCAGGCGCTGCAGCGGCTCATCTGGACGCTGCAGCACGGGCAGCTGGAGGTGCGGGAGACCACGGCAGCGGTTGCGGCTGGCGGCGCCACGGTTCCCGCCGGTTCGTACGCCGTGGTCACGCGCCAACCCTTCGGCTCGTACGCCAAGGCGCTGCTGGAGCCGCAGAAGTACCCCAACCTGCGCGAGTACCCGGGCGGGCCACCCAAGCGCCCGTACGACGTCACCGCGCACACCCTCCCGCTGCTGTTCGGCGTGGACGTCTACCCCGTGAAGGGCGACGTGGCCGTGACCCCCGCCCTGGTCCCCGCCATGCCGGAGCCCAACTACTCGGTGGCGGGGCTCTCCGGCAATGCCTCGCGCCGAATCGGGATCTACAAGAGCTTTGCGGCCAGCATGGACGAAGGGTGGACGCGCTGGATCTTCGACAGCCACAAGATCCCCTTCACCTCGGTGTACGATCGCGACCTCAGGGCGGGCAGCCTGAATGCGCGCTTCGACGTGATCATCATCCCCGACCAGAGTGCGGGACAGATCACGCGCGGGCTGGGGAACAACTACCCCGATTCGCTGCGCGGCGGCGTGGGCGAGGAAGGGGCGCGCGCCCTGCAGCAGTTCGTGGAGAACGGAGGGACGGTACTCGCCTTCAACGAGGCGAGCGAGTACGCCATCGAGACGTTCAAGCTCCCGGTGAAGAACGCGCTGGCGGGGGTACGCAACACGGAGTTCTACGCCCCGGGGTCGCTGTTCAAGGTGACGCTCGACAAGTCGAACGCCATTGCCGCCCGCCACACCGCGTCCACGGCGGCCGTCTGGTTCGAGGATTCGCCGGCGTTCGAGATCACCGATACGGCGAAGGCCAGGGCGGTCGCCACCTACGAGTCCACGGGCAACGCGCTGGTCTCGGGATGGCTGCTCGGCGCCGATCGACTGCACGGCAAGGCGGCGCTGGTGGAGGCGGCGGTGGGGAAGGGGAAGGTCGTGCTCTACGGCTTCCGCCCACAATACCGCGGGCAGACCAACGCCACGCTGCCGCTCATCTGGGATGCCATCGGCCGCGGGCCGGCGCAGTGACGCACTGCCGCGCATCCCTCCCGAACCTCTCGGGGCTGCGGCCAGCGTTCCGCGCCGACCACAGCCCCCTCAACTCGTGCCCCAGCCCCGCATGACGCCCCGAAGCCTCAACGCCCTGGTGACCGCCCTCTCCATCGCGATAGCCGTCGCCCCCGCCGGGGCCCAGCAGGTGGGACACATCGGCAAGACGAAGTGGGACTCCACCTCGCGCAACCTCTTCAAGGAACTCATCGAGATCAACACGACCGAGAGTTCGGGGAGCACGCTCAAGGCGGCGCAGGCGATGGCCGCGCACCTCAAGCGCGCCGGCTTTCCCGATTCCGACGTGGTCGTGATCCAGCAGACGGACCGCAAGGGAAACCTCATCGCCCGGCTGCGCGGACGGAACGTGACGCGCAAGCCGATCCTCCTTCTCTCCCACATCGACGTGGTGGAGGCCAAGGCCGAGGACTGGACGCTCCCGCCCTTCACCTTCGTGGAGAAGGACTCCACCTTCTTCGGGCGCGGCGTGGCCGATGACAAGGACGACTCGGCGATGCACCTGACGACGATCCTGCGGCTCAAGGCGGAAGGCTATGCCGGCGACCGCGACATCATCGTGGCGCTCACCGCCGACGAGGACGGTGGCCCAAACAACGGGGTGGAGTC
>CAZVDJ010000006.1:22028-24892 GCA_964626245.1 uncultured Gemmatimonadaceae bacterium | reverse complement strand
AGCTGCGCGCGGGCGGCGAGCGCTGCCTCGCCCGGGGCCGCCGCGGCGCGCCGGGACGCGACATCGTCCTGCAGTGCGCGCAGCGTGCGCTCGCGCCAACGGTCGGCCGCCGTGATGGCCAGCGCCACTCCCGCCGCTGCGGCCACCATCGCCACCGCCAGCCGGCGCCGGCGGCGCGCGGTGAGCGTCGCGCGTCGCACCGGCGTCGCCAGCGTGCCGGCCGTGGGCTCGTCCGTCCCCAGCAGCGCCCCCCATGCCGCGAGGTGACGCGCAGGGACGGCGGCAGAGGGGAGGGCGCTCCCCGGCCGCTCCTGCACCTGCGCGGGGATGCGGCGCGCCGCCGTGACCCCGCCGTCTTCCACGCTCACGACCCCGTGCTCGTCGTCGTCGAGCGGCACGGCGAAGGTGCCGCGGGCGCTCGTGCCCAGCGCGCGCGCCAGGGAGGTGGGCGCCGGCTCCACCCGCACCAGCGGCGCGATGGACTCCAGCGCACGACACCACCGCTCCAGCGACGCGGCCTCCACCGCAAAGGCCACCGCGCCGCCCGGCGCAATGCAGCTGACGATGTCGCTCCGGCCGGCCGGCGAGTCACCCACGAGGGGAAAGTACCGCTCGCCCTCGAGCGCCAGCATGCGCTCCCTAGTCTCGTGATCCGCTGGCGGCAGCGAAACCGTCGCCACCTGCAACAACCCCAACCCCACCGCCACCGCAATCGACTCGACGCTCCCCGCCGCCGAGCGCAGCGCGGCGATCCCGGCGCCGGGATCGGCGGGCGACCAGGCCACGTCGAGCGTGCGGTGCACCGCATCACGCCACGACGACGCGACCACCGCGCGCAGGTGGGTCGGGGTGAGTTCGACCGCGAGACGTGGGCTCACAGGGTGCGCTCCCGCCAGTGCACGAGGACCAGCCGGTCGCTCGCGATGGCATACACACCCTGAATCTCGTGCGTGAGCGGGTGCCCGCGCATCCACCCGCGCGCCACCACGACCAGGCGCGACGGGCCGTCGCGCAGCTCGCCAAAGGCGGCCGACAGCACGGTGTCCGACGCGGCGGCGCGGTTCACCGTCCCGTCGCCATCGACGGTCAGGTAGGGCGCCGCCAGCTGCAGTACGCGTGCGTCGGCACCCGGGAGCGTGCGCAACGCCTCGAGGGAGGTGAGCGGCGTTGCCGTGCGCCCGTCGCCTTCCACCCGCCGCCGAATCGCCTCCGCCAGCACACGCGCCCGCCCGGGATCGGCAAACCAGCCCAGCAGCCGGGCCAGGTTCTCCGCGGGGGCCGCATTCACGTCGAGCCGGGCGCTGGCGTCGACGATGGCCACGAGGAAGCGCCCATCGCCCACCGAGACCGAGTCGCGCGCGCCGCTTCCCGGCTCCAGCGCGTTGAGGAAGGCGCGCCGGCGCGTGCTGTCGGCGAGCACCCGCAGCGAATCGTCGATGCTGGCCACCGTCGCCTCGATCCCGCTCTCGGCGGCGTAGCGCGCCACCACCCGCGCCCGCGCATTGGCCGCCAGCTGCGTGGAGTCCCGCGTCGCGCGCATCACGCCGGTCCCCACCACGCCAAGGATCACCACGAGCCAGAGCACGAGCACGAGGGCGACGCCCCGCCTGCGGTCGCGCGGTCCGAGCGTGGCCGTCATGGTGCACGCTCCAGCCCGCGACGCACCAACAGGCGGCTGCCGGACCGGTCGGTGCCGGCAAGGCCCAGCAGGACGGCGTCGGGGGCCACGTCGTCCTCGGGCCAGTCGGGGCGCCACGCCGCCAACGGACCGCGCCCCAGCAGCCGCACGTCGAAGCCGCGCATGCCGGCCAGCCTGGCGCGCACCGGCGCGAGCGCATCGCCGGTGGCCGCGGACGCTCCCGGGATGAGCGGTCGTGCTTCCAGGTGCAACGTGTCGCCGCGGCGCCAGGCGTCCACCGACCACTCGGCGCTCGCTCCCAGCGGCGACTGCACGCCGCGCGTCGTCAGGTGCAGCGAATCGGCGGGCGCCCCCTGCGCGTCGACCCGGTCGGCCAGGTGAAAGACCGGCGCGCCCCCGCGCAGTCCGCCCACCTGGTGGCGCAGCGCGTCGCCCAGGAGGGCGCGAAGCACGGCCTCGCTTCCCGCCCCCTCGCGATGGCGTTCGAGCTGCGCCGGCGTGGCAAGGCCGGCGCTGGACGCGGCATAGGCCAGCGCCGCCACCATCCCGGTCACGACCAGCGCGACCATGACCTCCACCAGGGTGAAGCCGCTGCGCCGCCTCATGGCTGCCGTTCCCGCGCCAGCCGGTGGAGCGAGAAGCGCACGCCGCGGCTCGACGTCACCGTCACGATGACTTCCTGCACCCCGCGGCCCCACGGGCGGACTTCCACGCGCGTGCGCAGCGCATCGTCGCCCTCGGTGGCGGCAGTTCGTTCGTCGCCTGCACCCTCCATCCCGGCCCGCGCTTGCACGGCATCGCCGAGCGATGCCCCTTCCATCGCCGACTCGGCTGCCGCGACCACGCGCGCCCATTCGCCGGCATCGCGCGCGGCGCCAGCACTCGAGCGGTAGAGGTCCAGGTAGCCCACCGCCGACAGCCCGAGAATGACCAGGGCGATCACCGCTTCCAGGAGCGTCATCGGCGCGGCTCCGCGGCGGTGCCGGCGGTCGTGGCGCTGCGGGCTCCGGCTCGCACCGGGCGGCACGCCGCGGCATCCCAGTCGCGCAGCGCGGACGAAAGGGGGGGCACGGGGAGGCAGGCGCCGAGTGCGGTAACTTGCAGCTGAAGCGAGGGGTCGCCCGCCGGCGTTCCAGCCGCTTCCCCGCCCGAGGTCGCGGACTCCGGCGCAAGCGTCCCCGACGCGAGCGTGTCGCCGTCGGTGGGGGCCAGCGTATGCAGGGCC
>CAZVDJ010000006.1:0-22018 GCA_964626245.1 uncultured Gemmatimonadaceae bacterium | reverse complement strand
CTCGCGATCACCTGCGCCCGCGCCAGCGCTGCGCTGCGTGCGCCCCGCACCACCTCGGCAAGCGTCGTGGCCGGGCGAACCGGTGTCGTGAGCGGCGGCACCACCAGCGCGGTCATCACGCCCAGCAGGGTGAGGACGACGACCAGCTCCATCAGCGTCACCCCCCTCCGGCAGCTGCACGACGTGCTCCACCACGTGCGCCACGACGTGCGCCACGTCGCGCGCGCCGGCACGGCGAAGGCGCGTGACGGGGCCACGAGAGGGGAGCGAGCGCAGCGAGCGAGGGCGAGAGGCACGAAGTCCGGCTCAGCGAGGGACGCGTGACGGAGACGGTCGGGCGCGCCCAGCGGCAACGGCTGGCGAGCCCGGCGAAATGACAGGAGTAACACCGCTGCATTGCCCCCGTGCATGGCCTGCGTCACTTTCCGCCTGCGCCCGGGCGCTCGCAACGATACGACAACCGTCCCGTTTCTCACCATGACCCAGCCTTACGACGTCGCCGTGGCCGGACTCGGCGCCATGGGGGGTGCCGCTGCCTACCACCTGGCTCGCCGCGGGCTGCGAGTGCTGGGGATCGACCGCTTCTCGCCGCCACACGCCATGGGGTCGAGCCACGGGCGATCGCGCATGATTCGCGAGGCGTACTTCGAGCACCCGCTCTACGTCCCGCTGGTGCAGCGTGCCTATGAATTGTGGGCCGAACTGGAGCGCACGGTGGGGCACCAGTTCCTTCTCCAGACGGGCGGCCTGATGATCGGCCCCGAGAACGGGACGCTGGTGCAGGGGACGATCCGGAGCGCCGTGGAATTCGGTCTCCCGCACGATGTCATTCCGGCCGCGCGGCTGCATCGCCTCTATCCTGCCTTCGCCCCGCTGGACGGGATGGTGGGCGTGCTCGAGCATCGCGCCGGGATACTCCTCCCGGAACCGATCGTCGCCGCACACCTGCAGCTGGCAGAAGCGCACGGCGCGGAGTTGCGGCGGGAAACGCACGTGGATGGGTGGGAGCGAACGTCCGAGGGGATTGCCCTGCGCGTCGGCGACGAGACGATCGTCGCGAGGCACCTGGTGGTGGCGGTCGGGGCGTGGACGTCGCCCTTCCTCCAGTCGCTCGCCCTTCCGCTCACCGTCGAGCGGCAGGTCATCTACTGGTTCGAGCCCGTCCGCTTTCCCGAGTACCACGTGGTCGACCGCATGCCGGTCTCCATCTGGGAGCTGGACGACGGAACGCTCTTCTACACCAAGCCCGACCTGGGCGATGGGGTGAAGATCGGGATTCACCACGGTGGCGTGACGACCTCGCCCGACCAGGTGGATCGCCGGGTCTCGAACGAGGAGGATGCGGCGATCTACGACCTGCTCCGCCGATTCGTCCCCTTCGCCAAGGGACACCTGCGGGACCGGGCCACCTGCCTCTACACGAACACCCCCGACTCCGACTTCATCCTCGACCGGCACCCGGACTGCGACGAGGTGATCGTGCTGAGCCCCTGTTCGGGGCACGGCTTCAAGTTCGCGAGTGTGGTGGGAGAGATCGCGGCCGACCTGGTCACGACGGGTTCGACGCGCTTCGACCTCTCGCAGTTCTCGTTGTCACGCTTCACGTCCCCGTCGCTCTGATCCGCGGCAGCGCTCACCGCAAGTTGTTGTCAGTAGTGAAGTTGCATCTGTTTTGTGGTTCACATGTTTACGCGACCGCCGGCCGCCGGGCTCCAACTTCCTGCCGGCGTGGCGCGTAGACGGCGGATCCCTCATCATCGCTCGCCCTTCATGTCGATAGATCTCGCCCGCCGACTCCACGCGGCGGCGCTCGCGATTGTCCTCGCATGCACCGTCGGCGCACGCGCCGGCGCGCAGTCCGCCGACTCGCTGCCGCGTCCCACGATGCGCGCCGAGTTCCGCACCTCCCTCATCCGCATCGACGGGCGGCTGGACGAAAGCGATTGGAGCCGCGCCGAACCGGCGTCCCACTTCACCCAGGCGCGCCCCGACCCCGGCGCGAGCGCCACGCACCCGACCGAGGTGCGAGTCCTTTACGACCGCGACGCGCTGTACATCGGCGCGCGCATGTTCGACCCGCGTCCCGACTCCATCGCGCAGCAGATGGCACGTCGAGACGCCGACGACATCTACTCCGACTGGTTGCGCATCGGGATCGATTCGTACCTCGACCGGCGCACCGCCTTCATCTTCGCTGTTTCGCCCAGAGGGGTGCAGCGCGACGAGTTCCGCTACAACGACACCGAGAACGACGAACTCTGGGATGCGGTCTGGCGATCGGCCGCACGGGTCGACTCGGCAGGGTGGACGGCCGAGGTGCGCATCCCGCTGTCCCAGCTCCGCTTTTCGGTGGGGGAGCGCGGCGTGGCCAAGTGGGGGGTGCAGTTCGGGCGCGTGCTGGCGCGAAACCAGGAGACCGCCACCTGGTCGCCCATGCCCCCGCAGCAGCCGGGGGTGGTGTCGCGCTACGGCGACCTGGTGGGGCTCGACTCGCTCGACGCACCGCAGCGCATGGAGGTGGTGCCGTACGTCTCGTCGCAGGTGACGCGCGCGCCCGGCGAGCCGGGCAACCCGTTTCACCAATCCACGGACGGGGCGGCGCGCCTGGGCGCCGACGTGCGTTACGGGCTGCCGGCCGGCCTCACCCTCACCGCCACCGTCAATCCCGATTTTGGCCAGGTGGAAGTAGACCCTGCGGTGGTGAACCTCACCGCGTTCGAGGTCTTCTTCCCAGAGCGACGCCCGTTCTTCCTGGAGGGGGTCGACATCTTCCGCTTCGGCCAGAGCGTGACCTTCAACGACAACAACCCCAGCAACTTCTTCTACACGCGCCGCGTGGGGCGCGCGCCGCGCCGCTCGCTGGGCGCGCTCGGCGCGGAGTACAGCGACGTGCCCCGCCAGTCGGACATCGTGGCCGCCGCCAAGGTGTCGGGCAAGACGAACGACGGGCTGTCGTTAGGTGTGCTGGGGGCCCTCACGCGTGCCGAGCACGGGCGCTTTGCCCTTCCCGACGGAACGCGCGGCAGGGCGGTGGTCGAGCCACGCACCGAGTTCCTGGTCACGCGCGTGCGGCAGGACTTCCGCCAGGGGAACACCGTCATTGGCGGCGTGGCCACCGGCGTGCGCCGCGAGCTGGGTGACGACGAGCTGCAACGCCTCTTCGTGCGCGACGCGCTCGTCTCCGGCGCCGACTTCGAGCATCGGTGGGGGAATCGCACCTGGGCGCTGAGCGGCTTCCTGGCCGGGAGCCGCGTGACCGGCGACGCCCGGGTGATGTCCGCGCTGCAGCGTTCGCCGATCCGCGGCTTCCAGCGCCCCGACGCCACCGACCTCACGCTCGACAGCACGCGCACCTCGCTGGCTGGCTACTTCGGCACGCTCTCCATGGCGCGCACGGCCGGCGAGCACTGGCTGGGCTCCCTGACGTACGAGCAGACCTCGCCGGGCTTCGAGGTCAACGACCTCGGGTTCCAGACGCGCGCCGACTTCCGCTCCCTCTCGGGCGCGCTGCAGTTCCGCGAGACGCGCATCGGGCCCCTGCTGCGCAACTACGACGTGCAGCTGTACATGACCCAGGCGGCCAACTTCGATGGCGACGTCATCGAGCGGCGCGCCTCGTTCCTGTCGTCGGGGCTGCTCAACTCCTTCTGGCAGTACTTCATCTTCGGCTTCTACATGCCGGAGACGGTCGACGACCGCCTGCTGCGTGGCGGCCCCAACACGCGCAAGCCGGCGGAGTGGCAGCTGCGCGGCCAGGTGACCACCGACACTCGCCGGCAGGTGGTGGGGGAGGCGGCGTACGAGTTCAACCGCAACACCCGGCGCGAGTGGCGGCACACCGTGTCGCTGGGGACCGAGATCCGCCCCACCAGCGCGGTGCGCATCCGGTTGCAGCCGGAGTTCGTGCGCCAGTACGACGTGGACCAGTACGTGGCCGAGGTGGCCGATCCGGTGGCCAGCGCCACCTTCGGCCGGCGCTGGGTCTTTGGCGACATCGACCAGAGCGAGCTGTCGGTGCAGGCGCGCGCCGAGTGGACCTTCTCGCCCACGCTCTCATTGCAGCTGTGGGCCCAGCCGTTCGTCTCGTCGGGGCGGTTCTCCCGCTTCAAGGAGTTCACGCGCCCGGGCGCCTTTGACTTCGCGGTGTACGGCCAGGATCGCGGGTCGCTCACGCGGCCGGGGCCGAACATCACGATCGATCCCGACGGGAACGGGCCGGCGACGCCCTTCACCATCGCGGAGCAGGACTTCCTGGTGCGGTCGCTGCGCGGCAACGCCGTGATGCGCTGGGAGTACCGCCCCGGCTCCACCGTCTTCCTGGTCTGGCAGCAACAGCGCGAGGGCGGCGCGGACGTCGCCGACCTCGCGGCCACGCGAGACGTCTCCAGCCCGTTCCGCGATCCAGCGCGCAACGTCTTCCTGGTGCAGTTCAGCTACTGGCTGGGCCGGTAGCGCGCCGGTAGCGCGCTGGTAAGGCGCCGGTTGCGCGGGTCGCGCGCTCGACGCGCGAACGACTCGCGAACGACTCGCGATCGACGCACGGTGGTCGCCGTCGCGCGCGCTTTCGGCGGTGCGCACTTTCCGTTGTCCGGTGACGGGTGAAGTATTGCGGGGTGTCGCTCCTCACGCGTGACGCCATGCCTGCTTCGCACCCCTCGCCGGTGGAGGAACCCGAGGCGCTTCCTCGCCCCGACGCCCTCGGCGCGGCCGCCATCGATCCGCTCTTGCCGCGCGAAGTCCTGGCCGACGAGCGCGACCGGGCGGAGCGCGCGCTCAACGGCGTGCGCATCGGCGTCCTGCTCCTGCTGGGGGTCGCGGCGCTGCTCTACGCGCCGTCGCTCACCCCTGCGCTCAATCGCGTGAACGTGGCCGTGCTGCTGCCCACGCTCGCGTGGGCCGTGGCGCAGGTCCCGCTCCTGCACCGCCGGCGCCGACTGCCGTCCTGGCTGGGGGCGGTGAACCCGGTGGTGGACATCACGGCCGTCAGCTGCATCATCGGCGGCTACGCGTTGGCGTCGTCACCGCTGCTCGCGCTCAAGACGCCCATCACGACCGCGTACTTCGTGATCCTGGCCGCGCTGCCGGTGGCATCGTCCACGCGCAAGGCGGCGCTGGTTGCGGTGCTCGCGGTGGCGGAGTATGCCGCGCTCGTCGTCACCTTCGCGGTGAGCGGCGAGCTGCCGCTGGTGGCCAATCCCGTGGCGGCGCTCGGCACCGCCGGTGTCTCACCGCTGGACGAGGGGGCGCGCCTCTTCCTCCTGGCCTGCGCCGGCGCGGTGGCCACCTACGCCACGCGCTGGCAGGAGCGGCTCGGGGCGCGATACGCCGAGGCCTCGCGCGCCGGCGAGCAGCTGCAGGCGCGGCTGGACCAGGCGCAGCTGCAGACGCTCAAGCTGCAACTGCACCCGCACTTCCTCTTCAACACCCTGAATGCCATCACCGCCCTCATCCATCGCGCGCCGGAGCGGGCGGAGCGGATGGTGGCCGGGCTCAGCGAGTTGCTGCGCATGTCGCTGGGGAGCGTCGCCGAGCAGGAGGTTCCCCTCGCGCGCGAAGTGGAGGTGCTGGAGCACTATGTCGACATCCAGCGCGAGCGCTTTCCGGGACGGCTGGATGTGCACGTGTCGGTGGACCCGGCGGTGCGCGACGCGCTCGTCCCTAACCTCATCCTGCAGCCGCTGGTGGAGAACGCGATCAAGCACGGGCTGGGGCCGCGCGCGTCGGGCGGCCGCGTGGAAGTCCTGGCGCAACGCACGGCCGATGGCGTCTCGCTGCTGGTGCGCGACGATGGCGTGGGCGAGGTGGCGTCGTCGTCGCGCCGTGAGGGCGTGGGACTCGCGAACTCGCGGGCTCGCCTGGCCTCGCTCTACGGTGCGGCGCATCGCTTCCGCGCCGGTGCGCGCGCCGACGGTGGGTTCGAGGTGGCGATCGTGATTCCCTTCCACACCGAACCGGCGGCGCGGCTGGTGGCGGCCGCGATCTCCAACGGATGATGGGCGACGGAATCGCCACCCCCGATCCGGTACGCGTCCTGGTGGTGGATGACGAGCCGCTGGCGCGCGAGCACCTGCGCGCCCTGCTCGCGGCCCGGCACGACGTGCACGTGATCGGCGAGTGCGGCGACGGGGCGAGTGCGGTCGCGCGCATTCGCGAGGCGTCGCCCGAGCTGGTCCTCCTGGACGTGCAGATGCCCGAGGGGGGCGGCTTCGATGTCGTGCGCGCCGTGGGCGTCGATCGCATGCCTGCGGTGATCTTCGTGACCGCGTACGACCAGCATGCGCTGGCCGCCTTCGAGGTGCACGCCGTCGACTACCTGCTCAAGCCGGTGCAGCGGGCGCGCTTTGCCCGCGCGATCGATCGCGTGGTGCGACAGCTTCGCCCGCCAACCGGGGCCGGTCGCACCCCCGCGGGGCGTGACGCCTTGCCGGTGGCACGCGCGATGGAAGCACTCGAGGTCACCCGCCCAGGCGCCGACCGGCTCGCGGTGCGTCACGGCGAGCGCATGCTGTACCTGCGCATGCAGGACATCGACTGGATCGAGGCGGCCGACGACGTGGCCAAGCTGCACGTGGGCAAGCAGGTGCTGGAGCATCGCATCACGCTCTCGCAGCTGGAGCAGCGACTCCCTTCGCGCCTCTTCGTGCGCGTGCACCGCTCGGCCATCGTGAACGTGGAGCGCATTCGCGAATTCCACCCGTGGTTCCAGGGCGACTGGATCATCGTCCTCGCCGACGGCACGCGCATCCAGACGGGGAAGAGCTATCGGCAGCGTGTGCGCGACTTGATCGGCGCCTGACGCACCGGTCGGCGGGCGAGCGCCGCCCGCATGCTCGGCGCGCCCCGACATTCACCGGACGCCCCCCGCCATTCACCGCCCCCACGGCCCCCTTTGCCGCCGGCGCGTTGTCGGGTCGTCCGGGCGCGGCCTAGCTTCGCGGTGTGATCCAGTGCGGGGCGCCTCGCTGCGCGTCGCGCGCTCCCCCCCGTCACTCCCGAGGCTCATCGTGCGCGTCCTTCGTTCAAGGTTGCATCCGTGGTTCATGCCCACGTTGGCGGCGGCCTGCCTCGTGGCGCTGTCAGCGTGTGGCGGCGGCGATGGTGGTGGCGGCACCACGAACCCGCCGCCTCCGGCCACGCTCGACAACATCGTCGTGACGCCGACGACGATCTCCGTTTCGGCGGGGGCGACGCAGACGATCTCTGCCACGGGGCGCACGGCCGCGGGGGCCACCGTCAGCGGTGTCAACTTCGCCTACGCCTCGAGCAACACGGCCGTGGCCAGCGTGTCGCAGTCGGGGCAGGTGCTGGGCATCAGTGCCGGGACGTCGACCATCACGGTCACCGGCTCCCAGGGAACGGTGACCAAGACGGCGACGGTGGCGGTGACGGTGACTGGTGGGCTCCCCAACCAGGTGGTGGTCGTGGCCGGTGCCGCCACCAACGACTTCACGCCGCCTAACGTGGCGGTGGCGCGCGGCGGAACGGTCACGTGGACGTTCGGGGCGCTGGTGCACAATGTCGACTTCCAGGGAGTGACGGGGGCGCCGGCGCGCATCCCCGACACCTCCAACGCGAGCGTGGCCCGCACCTTCGGCACGGCGGGCACCTTTGCCTATGTCTGTTCGCTGCACAGCGGGATGAACGGCTCGGTCCTGGTGCCGTAGCAGGGCGGGGCCGAGGCATGCGAGGTTCGGGCGCACCGTCGTCGATCGTGGGGGTGGAGCAGGCAACGGTTCGGCGGCGGTGTGTCCCGGGCGCGCATGGCCTTCCGTGGAAGTGGAATGCACGTGCGCGCTCGCAGCTGCTCGTGGCGCGCACCGTCGAGCCGCCGGGTGCGACGATGCTCCGCATGGCGATGCTCGGCGCGGCGACGCTCGGCGCGCTCTCCTCGGCGCCACTTGCGGCGCAGGATGGCGCTGCGCGCGTGCAGCAGGTGCATCGCGCCGACGAACCGGAGGGACGACTCCTGGCATTCTATTCGGCGGCGATGCTCTTCACTTCGTTAGGCGTCACGGCCATGCCGGGACGTTGGAGCCTCGGGGTGGAGGCCACCCTCATCCCCACGTTGTCCGAGGCGCAGCGCCGCCCCGGCATCGACAAGCCGGAGACGACCAACCTGTCGCCGGTCCTTCCGCGACCGCGCGCGACGCTGCGCCTCGGCGACGCCGTGGTGGAAGGGTCGTGGATTCCGCCCGTCACCGTGGGCGATGCGCGCGCCAACCTGGGGGCGCTCGCGCTCTCCCGGCGCGTGGGACAGTGGCGAGCCTTGACCTTCGTGCCGCGCCTCTCGGTCGTGGCCGGCCGCGTGCAGGGCGCCATCACGTGCAATGCCCGCACCGCGCAGGAGGGCGGGGCAGACCTGGCCACGTACTACGCCGCCGTCTGCCACGGACGCGAGAGCGACGACTGGTTCGAGCCGCGACTCGTGGCCGGCGAGGTCGTGGCCCAGCGGGAATGGGGCGTCGGGCGCGCATTGTGGCTGGCGGCGGGCGGGCGCGTCGACCGCTCGCGATTCGACATCGGCGTGACGCGCACTGACGGAACGCGCGACCTGGATCATCCCATCCTCAAGCTCCACGACACGCAATGGCACGCCACGGGCGGTGCGCGCTGGACACTGGGCGCGCGCCTCTCCACGGCAGTGGAGGCCTTCTACGCCCCCGGGAGCATGCTCACGGTGCGTACCCTCTTCGCCCTCATGCCGCGCGGGAGGTGACGGGGTGCGATCGCTGACGTCCGTCCGCAACCCGCGGCGTCGCGCGCGTCAGGCGGCGGGCGACACTGGCGCCGTGTCGCGCCGCGTGTCGCCGAGGGTGCTGGTCGGCTGCGCGTCGCTGCTTGCGGGGTGCGCGCTGGTGGACACCGGACTCGACCCGGCATTCGGCCTCCCCGACGTGGTGGTCGAGGCCCCCACGCTCGCGCGCGACGTGCAGCCCATCCTCGACCGGCGGTGCGCCTTTGGGGGGTGCCACTCGGTCGCCACCGCGCAGGGCGGACTCGTCCTCGTGGCCGGCGTGTCGCACGCCAACCTGGTGGGGCGGCCGGCGCGCCTGCGCGCGGGCGACACGCTCGTGATTCCGGGGGCGGGCGCGCGTTCGTGGCTCGTGAAACTGGTGGAAGACGACGAAGCGGCGCGGCGCGGCGTGCAACGCATGCCGCTGGCCGCTTCTCCCCTCACGTCCAACCAGCGCGAGACGATCCGTCGCTGGATCGACCGTGGTGCGCCCCGTGAGTGAGGACGCCATGACCGGACGCGTGGAGCCGGGGCGCGAGGGGGGCGGTGCGGCGGAGGTGATGCGCCTGGTGCTGGACGAGACGTCGCTGCACGTGGGCTTCGTCGCATCGTTAGGCCCCGTTCCCGTGCGCGGGGCATTTGGCGACGTGCGCGGCCTGCTCGAGATCCCGTCGTCGGGCATCGAGGGGGCCACGCTCACCGCGGACGTGGGGGCAGCCAGCATCTCCACCGGCCTTGCCATGCGCGACCGGCACCTGCGCGGGCTCTCGTTCCTCGATGCGGCGCATCACCCGCGCATCACCTACGCGAACCACCTCGTGGCGCACGACAACGGCGACCTGATCGTGGCCGGGCGCGTGGTGCTGCGCGGCCAGGCGCGCGAGGTGCGGACGCGCTGCACCCTCACGCACGTCGGCAGCGGTGCGGGGGCGCGCATCGTCCTCAGCGCCACCCTCGACATTCCGTGTCGCGAACACGGCGTCGGCGTCCCCATCGGACTCGATCGGCTCAACCCGATCTTCCTCGTCGTGGGCGGGCGCGTCCGCGTGGACGCGACGATCACCGTCCCGGCGAGTCGCCTCCTGCCGGCGCTGCTTCCCGCCCTCGGGCGCTGACCGGCCAGCGCGACTCCACCACTTCTCCACGCACCCCGTGGATCGCGTCGTTCAGGTGCACCACGATGCAGACGTGGTTGGGGACGAGCCGCACCACGTCACCCACGCGCGGACGCCAGTCGGTGTGCGACAGGTCCAGGATGCCGTGTTCTTCCGACATGCGCTGTACCGTGACCTCCGGACGATCGAGCAGCGCGGCGAACCCCTCGCCCGCCGTTCCGCGTACCGGTTCGCGCCCCAGCGCCTTGCACCCGGCGTCGATGACCGCCTGGCCGGGCACCGCCGTGCTGACCACCGTGGCGAGCACGCTGAAGGCGCAATCTTCCCAGGCGCACGCCCCGATTTCCGCCGTCGTGCGATCGTTGTACACGTACGTCCCCGGTCGCACTTCGGTCACTCCAGCCACCTCGTGCATGCGCCACGCAGCCGGCGTCGACCCGCCGCTCACCACCTCGGGGTGTACGCCGGCGTCGTCCATGCGCGCCAGCGCGGCCGCCAGCTCGTCGCGCAGCCGCGAGAGCTTCTCGTCCTGCGAGGTCACCGGCTCGCGGATGTGCCCGGGATAGAAGGTGATGCCCGCGTAGACCAGCGGCGCCTGCTCCTGCACGCGCAGGGCGAGCGCGATTGCATCGTCCACCCGCTGCACGCCCACGCGGTGCATCCCGAGGTCGAGCTCGACATACACGCGCACCGGGCGATCCATCACGCGCGCGGTCGCGGCCAGCGCGTCGACGGCGATCATCGAGTCCACGGCCACCGTCAGCTGCACGTCGCGCGGCAGTGAAAGCGCCCGCGCCAGCTTCGGCGCGCCGAGCAGCGGATAGTTGAGCAGGAGGTCGGGGGCGACGTCGGACATCACCTCCAGCTCGCGCGGCGTCGCGCACGTGAGCCCCACCGCGCCCAGCCGCATCTGCTCGGCGGCCACGCGCGGCGACTTGTGCGTCTTCACGTGCGGCCGCAGCGACAACCCGTGCAGCGCCGCGTACTCGGCCATGCGATCCAGGTTGCGCGCCATGACGTCGAGGTCCACCAGCGCCGCCGGCGTCTCGAGCTGGTCGATGCGCTGGGCCGCCGGCCCGATGTCAGGTTGCAGGAAGAGATGCGGACGACGCACGGCGGAGGTAGTGAAGAAGGAGAGGTGACGTTCGCGGACGGGGCGCGCCGCCACGACGCCGGCTGGCGGGATCCATCGCGCCACTCACGAGGCGAGCTGCGCGCAAGTGTACCCCCCCTCCACGCCCCCCGTAACCCCGGCGCACCGCGCGCCGGCTCGCCTGCTCGTCCGCTCCCCTATTCCCAGTAGCCGAGCAGTCGCCACCACAGCGGCCCCAGCGTTCCCCAGATCGCGAGCGTCACCAGCGAGGTGTAGAAGCCCAGGCGCCACCACTCGCGCTGGCTCACGTACCGCGCCCCGAAGTAGATCGGCGCGGTGGTCGTCCCGTAGTGCGTGAGCGACGCATCCAGGTTGGACGCGTAGGCCAGCGCGAGCACCGCCAGGTGCGGCGGCGCGCCGGCGGCGAGCACGACCACCAGGAACGGCGTGAACATCGCCGTCGCGTGCGCGGTGATGCTGGCAAAGGCGTAGTGGGCGTAGAAGTACACCAGCACCAGGGCCACCAGCGCGGCCCCCCACGCCCACCCCACCGTCACCCCGGCCGCGACCTCGGCAAACCGCTTCGTGATCCCCGTCTCGCCTAACGCCTCGGCCATGCGCACGAGGCCGCCGTACCAGATGAAGACGTCCCACGCTGCGCGATCGCTCATCACGTCGTCCCACGCCAGCACCCCGGTGATGAGCAGGAAGCAGACACCCATCAGCGCGACCACCGCATAGTTGATCCCGTGCCACTTGGTCGTCATCCACAGCAGCGCGACGAGCACGAAGACCAGGAGCATCATCCACTCCCCGCGCGAGGCCTTCCCCATGCGGTCCAGCGCCCCCTGCGCCAGCTCGGTCGCATGCGGGGTGTGCGTCACCTCGGGTGGTGACAGGCGGAAGAGCACCAGCGGCACGGCCAGCAGGGAGACGATCCCCGGGACGATCCCCGCGATGAGCCACGTGGTGTAGCTCAGCTCGACGCCGCTCACTTCCTGCGCGAAACGCGCGATGAGGACATTGGACGCCTGCCCCGTCAGGAACATCGCGCAGGCGACCACGTCACACTGGTAGATGGCGACCAGCAGGTACGCGCCCAGTCGCCGCGCGGTGGGGCCGGGATGCGAGTCGTACGCATGCGCCAGGCTGCGGGCAATGGGAAAGATCACGCCGCCGCAGCGCGCGCTGTTCGATGGGAGGATCGACGCCAGCACGGTGTCGGTTCCCACCAGCGCGTAGACGAGCCCGATGCTGCGCTTGCCGAGTGCACGGATGAAGAGGTACGCGATGCGCTCGCCGAGCCCCGTCTTCATCACCCCGCGCGAGATCATGAAGGCGCACAGCACGAGCCAGACGAGCGGGTCGCTGTACCCCTTGAGCGCCTCGGCCGGCGTCATCGTCCCGGTCACCGCAATGGCGCAGACGCCAAAGAGCACCACCGCGCCGGCGGCCGCCGGCCTAACGATCGACCCGATGATCGTCGCGATGAAGATCGCGAAGAGCTGCCAGGCCTTGGGGGTGATCCCCTCGGGGGCCCCGAACGCCAGGACCGCCGCGCCAGCGCCGAGGGTCACGAGCCAGCGCCACCAGCGGGACTCGCGCTCGCCGGGGGTGGCGTCCGGCGGGGGCGTCGCCGCGCGATCCGCGGCGCCGTCCACTGATTCGCTCGTTGCGGCGCTCACTCGGAAGGGGGGGCGGTCATGGCGCGCAAATATGTGGCGCGGTGCGCCCTGGCGCCCTCTGCCGCTGCGAGCCGGGAGCCGCCGCTCGGCCGGTGAACGTTGCCGGGGGAGTTGGCAACGGCGTGGCCCCGCCACACCACATTGTGTGACACAGATCACCAACTCTCAGCCGCTCATGAGCGCGCATTTCTCAACGGCGTTCATGAAATGCTTTCATCATAAGGGGTTGCTACAGGCGAGCTCAGCTGGCACGCGCTCTGCTTTTCCGGCGCTCCGCACGCTCAGTCCCCATCCGAAAAGGCGCCCCGGCCGCGAGGCCGGCATCGCAAAGCGGAAGGTCTTGTCGCGCACAAGACGGCTTCGCTGCCGAAGAGGGGGTCGATCCCATCCCGGGACCGGCGTATTCACCCCCTTCAGGGCCTACCCCCATGTCCAACGCACGTACGTCGAGCCGCCTGCTCGGCGCCGCAGCGCTCCTCCTGCTGGCCGCCTGCGCCGAGGGGCCGACCTCCATCGCGGCCCCCGCCGCCGGCAAGACCGTCAACGCGATCGTCGCCGGCCTCGCGTCGTCGGCGCCGTCGCGCAACGTCATCGGTGGTCCCGACCTGAGCGACTACAAGACGTTCCAGGGCGAGATCTACATCTGCAAGGACGGCAACCAGACAGGCGCCGCGTTCAACTTCGACTACGAGGTCGTGCGGCAGAGCGACAACGTCGTCGTGGCGCAGGGGTCGGCCACCGTCCCGGTGGGACAGTGCGTCCTGGCGGCGAACGTCTCCACGGAAACTCCGGGGCGGTACAAGGCGTCGGCCACCGAGACGTCGGTCGTGGCCAACTGGTCGCTCACCGACATCGACTGGGCCTACGGTTCCAACCTCCCCATCTCCCCGCCGGCCCCCACCATCGACATCCCCACCCGCACGATCTCGGCGGTCCTGCTGTCCAACGACATCGGCGTGCAGCTGACCTTCACCAACCAGTACGTCGCCCCGCCCACCGGCGAGATCGGCGACTTCGTCTGGTACGACGTGAACGGGAACGGTGTGCAGGAGTCGGGTGAGCCCGGGATCGCCGGGGTCACGGTGACGTTAGGCGGCGCGTCGAGCGCGACCGCCACCACCGACGCCAACGGCGCCTACCTCTTCGGCGGCCTGGCGGCCGGCAGCTACACCGTCACCGTGGGGACGCCGGCTGGCTACGTTCCCACCCTGTCCAACGCCGGCGGCGACGCCAACCTGGATTCCAATGGCAGCCCGGCCGCCGTCACGCTGGCCACCGACGCCTCGGTGAACCGCAGCATCGACTTCGGCTACACCAAGGGAACGGGGAAGATCGGTGACCGCGTCTGGAACGACGCCAACGGCAACGGCATCCAGGACGGCGGTGAGGCGGGGATCGCGGGGGTCACGGTGACGTTAGGCGGCGCGGCGAGCGCGACGACCACCACCGACGCCAGCGGCAACTACCTCTTCAGCGGACTCCTGGCCGGCGCCTACACCGTGAGTGTCGCCACGCCCGCGGGCTTCACGCCCACGGCCGCCATCGCCGGTCCCGATCGCGCGGTGGACTCGAACGGGAGCCCCACCAATGTCACGCTCGCGTCGAACAACGCCGTCGACCTCACCATCGACTTCGGCTTCACCAAGCCGTCGGGCAAGATCGGAGACCTCGTCTGGTACGACAAGGATCGCGACGGCATCCAGGATTGGGGCGAATACGGCATGTCGGGCGTGGTGGTGACGCTGTCGGGACCGGTCAACGCGACCACGACGACCAACAGCCAGGGCGCCTACCTCTTCAGCAACCTGCCGGCCGGGAACTACACGGTCACGGTGGGGACGCCGACCGGCTACGTGGCCTCGCCCTCACTGCGCGGCTCCAACCGCAACGTGGACAGCAACGGCAGCCCGGCCTCGGTGGTGCTGGCCACCAACTCGAGCGTCGACCTGAGCATCGACTTCGGCTTCGACAAGCCCACCGTCGTCCCCTGCGTGCAGCCGACGACGTGGTGGATCTCGAACTGGTGGGAGTGGAACAGCTCGAGCGACGGCCGTCCGATCTGGAAGACGCAGTCCTTCTACAACTCGGGCAAGTCGATGTGGGACATGATCTCCATGTCGACCAAGTCCGGGAACGCGTACGTGATCCTGGCGCAGGAGCTCATCACCGCGAAGCTCGTGAAGCACACCTACGAGTCGACCGGCAGCGCGTCGGTTGACGCCGCCATCGCGGGCGCCGAGGCCTGGTTTGCCGCGCACCCGGCCGGCATCTCGACGCCGACTGGGGCGACCTACACGCAGCTCATGGCGTGGGCCAACACGCTCGACAAGTGGACCGACGGCAACCTGGGCACCAGGGTCTGCAGCGGGAACTGCCGGTAGCTCGATCGCGATGTAACGCTCCCCGCGGGTAACCGCGGGGACAACCCGCGGTGGCGCTCACCTCGGGAGCGGGGCCGGGAGCTTGGGGGAATCCCCCTGCTTCCGGCCCCGCAGCTCGTGACACGGCCACGGGCTCGCCGCGCGCGGACGCACGTACGTTGAAAGCTGGAAGTCGCCTGCGGCATTTCGTGGAGTGCGGGCAACAGCCGGGGTAGAATTGGCCCGTCACGTCTCCGTGCAACCCACGGCCCGAGGATCGAGGGCGTGATCCTGAACTGTAGCCGCATCAAGCACTTAGCGCTGTCACGCTGCGCATGAGGCTGTCGGCACGGCGTGTGCTGGACGTCACAATTGCTCCTTCGACAAAGGCAAGACGGCCGCGAGGTCGTTGCGCAAAGCGGGGGTCTCCGCCAACCCGAGACCGACCCGCCGCCGAAGAGGAGATCGCGTCACCATTTGCACCTGGTCCGCTTCCTCGTCACAGGAGTTCCACCGACATGCGCTTCACTCGTTTCGCGCGGCTTGCGCCCGCACTCGCCGTGGCCGGCCTGCTGGCCGCGTGCGTCGACCAGCCCACTGCCGTCGAGTCGCCGCTCGCCTTCCGTCCGGGTCTCGCGTCCGCGCCTCCGTCGCTGGCCGTCTCTGGCGGACCGGACCTGAGCGACTTCCTGTCGTTTCAGGGCGAGATCTGGATCTGCAAGGACGGCAACGTGGCGGGCGTCCCGTTCTCGTTCGACTACACCGTGACGCGGCAGAGCGATGGCGTCGTGGTGGCCAACGGCTCGACCACGGTGCCGGTTGGCCAGTGCGTGATGGCTGCCAACGTCTCCACCGAGGCGAGTGGCCGCTACGTGGCCACCGCCACCGAAACGACCACGCTCCCGGACTGGAGCCTGACGGCGATCGACTGGGCCTACGGCGCGAACCTGCCGTTCACTCCCGCGGCGCCCACCATCAACCTGGCCACGCGCACGATCTCGGCGCTGCTGCTGTCCAACGACATCGGCGTGCAGATCACCTTCACCAACAGCTACACGCCGCCACCGCCGCCGCCGGTCTCGTGCACCTACACGCAGGGGTACTGGAAGAATCACGAGGAAGATTGGGATGCCGGCGAGAAGTACGCCGACGCCGGTGACACCTTCTACAACTCGGGCAAGACGTACCTCCAGATCCTCCGGACGCCACCGTCGGGCGGGAACGCGTATCTCCAGCTGGCGCACCAGTTCATCGCGGCCAGCCTGAACGTGAACGGTACCTCGGGGTCGGGCGTCGCCAGCGTGGACGCGGCGCTGGCCGGGGCTGCGGCCTACTTCGCGGGAGCGCCGGCCGGCACGCCCAAGCCGTCGGGCGCGCTCAAGACGCAGCTGCAATCGTGGGCCACCCTGCTCGACGACTACAACAACGGGCTCATCGGCCCCGGGCACTGCGACTGAGTCGTTGCAGCTGTGACGCTCGCCACGCGGCCGGCTCGGCGCGTGGCGACGCGTGACAGCGCATGACGGCGCGTGACGGCTGAGGTTGCCACCACCGATCATGCGCCCGAAGTCACGCGGGGATGCGTGGGCATCCCCGCGTGTTCCTTTTGCCCCGGTCTCCTATCGGGCACCGACCTTGCAGGATTGCACCTCCAGCCAGGCGAGCCGGGTGGTCGCGGCCCGTCGTTCGACTCGTCAGGCACCGGCTGAAGTGGTCGCCCTGTGCGGCGGGGAATCCGCACGGCAACCGACGCTTTTGCCCCCCTCGTGCGCGCCTTGCGCGCCTAACGACGTACCGCCCGCTGTCCCTCTGGGAGGAGAGACACATGATCAAGCAGCTCACCCGTGGCGCCGTCCTGCCCGTTGTGGCGTCGTTGCTGCTGTCCGCGTGCACCGACGCCACGTCGCCGTCGGCCCCCTTCTTCACCGAGCCACTCGCCGCCGTGATTGGCGGCCCCGACCAGAGCGACTTCCGCAACTTCGGCGGCCAGCTTTGGGTCTGCCCCGACACCCCCGCGCCGTCCAACGGCTTCTTCTTCTCCTGGCGCATCACTGACAACGCGACCAACACGGTGGTTGCGGGTGGCACCATCAAGAACGCCGCCGCGCAGCAGTGCCTGCATCTCGGCAGCGTGCCGTCGTCGCCGCCGGGACGCTACACGGCGTACGTCCGCGAAGACCCGGGGTCGGTGTTCAAGGTCATCGGCATTACCGCGTCGTACGGGGCCAACTTCCCCAACACGCCGCCGACGCCCACGGTCGACATTCCCAGGAAGTGGATCTCGTCGCTCATGACGCACGACTTCGGCGTCGTCTTCACCTTCCAGCACAACTAGCACAGTCGGCGGGGAGGGAGTCGCTTCGGGCCGGGAGCCCGCTCGACCCCTCCCTGCGTGGTCGCGACCGACCGGCACCGCACCGTGGCAGCGGGCGGCGCCGAAGCGGAGCGATGTACACGCGGGGTCCCTCACAACGAGGGGCCCCGCGTCGCCTTTCCGGCCGGGTTGCGCCCCTGAACCCGTTCTTGCGCACCGGTCCCCGCCCGTCGTCGCCGCTCCCGGCCGGCGCCCGCCACCGCCGCGCGTCCACCTCGCCGCCGGCTCTCGCCGCCGGCTCTCGCCGCCGGCTCTCGCCGCCGGCTCTCGCCGCCGCCTCGCGCCGCCGGCGCTCGCGTTGGCTGCGGCCGACGCCGCTCCCAAGCCTCGCCGCCGACCGCCGAGCGCCTTTCGACTGGCGCCGTTGCCCCGCCCACGCAACCATTCCCGCCGAGCCCGTGTCCCAAGGGCGGTTGCGCGCCAGGGCTCCCGCCCGTGCACCGCCAGCCGAGGCCGAAGACGCCAATGGTACCAACGGTGGGTGGGTGACCGATCGAGCGACCATCGAACGCGCCAGGGAGGGTGACCGAGCCGCCCAACGCGCGCTGTACGAGGAGCACGTGGACCGGGTCCATCGCGTGGCAGTTCGCCTCGCGGGGGACGAGGACCTTGCCCGCGACTTCACCCAGGAGGCGTTCATTCGCGCCTTCCAGCGGTTGGGGGAGTTTCGCGGCGAGTCGGCCTTCTCCACCTGGCTGCACGCCATCGTGGTGTCGGTGTCGCTGAACGGTTTGCGAAAGGTGAAGCGGTTGCGTACGCGGGAGACGGTGCTGGAGGACGCGGAGTCGCTGGGGGTGTCGCCCCGGCAGGTCGATCCGGACCTGAGGGATCGGCTGTACCGCGCCATCGACGCCCTGCCCGAGGGGTATCGCACGGTGTTCGTGCTGCACGATGTGGAAGGCTACACACACGAAGAAATCGGCCAGATGCTGGGGATCCAGGCCGGGACATCCAAGGCGCAGCTCTTTCGCGCCAGGGGTCGCCTGCGCGAGTCGCTGGCGGCATTTGCAGGAGCATGGACCGCATGACCAACCACACGGACGACGACAAGTTCGACGCATGGGTGCAGGGAGCGGCGCGCGATTACAATCGCCCGTCGGGCCCGGCGCCGCGCGATGCGATGTGGGCGGCAATCGAGGGGGCGCTGGAGTCGGCGCCGTCGAGCGCCGCACACGTCCGTGCCGGAGACGGGGCGACCGACCGTATCGAAAGCCTGCCGCAGGTCGGCCGTCGGCGCCGGCTGGCGCCGGTCTGGTGGCAGGCCGCCGCCGCCATCCTGCTGCTGGCGGGCGGCATCGGCATCGGGCGCGTCTGGTCGGCGGGGCCCGCTGGCGAGTCCACCGCCTCGTCCGGGGAGCGCGGTGCAACCTCGGGAGCGGGCGACAGTGCGCTGGCACCAACCGTCGCCGCTGTGGAAAGCCAGGCGTCGCCCCAGGCGCGCGACGCCGCGGGCGCCACCACGACACCCAATGGGCGCGGCGCCTCGCCGCGCGACGCGGTGTCGGGTGGTGCAGGCACCCTGGTGGACGGAGCGTCCGGCCGCAGCATGGACGTGGCCACGCTCCAGCACCTGTCGCGTGCCGAGGCGTTGCTCACCGCCTTCCGCGCCGGAGACGGCGCCGTGGTCGGCGGGCGGACGTCGATGGACCGCTGGGCGCGTGACCTCCTGGCCGACACCCGTCTCTTCATCGATTCGCCGGCGGCAACCGACGCGCGTCGCCGCCAGCTGCTGTTCGACCTCGAATTGATCCTCGCGCAGATCGTGCAACTCCCGGCCGAATCGTCGGCCGATCGCGGATTGGTGCAGCGCTCCATCGAGCGTGGCGCCGTCCTGTCCCGTCTTCGCTCGACCATTCCCGCCGGCTACTCCAGCGGCACGTAAGGAGACGTTCCCATGACCATACAGCTCCCCATCTCCCCACTCCCCGTCGACGGCGGGTGCGCGCCTGGACGCGCGCGACGCACGGCGAAGCGCCGCCCGCGGTTCACCGCGACGTTAGGCGCGGCGCTGCTCACCGTGTGCGGTGCGCTGGTGCCGTCGACGTCGCGGGCGCAGTCGGTGTCGATTCGCGTCCGCGAGGGGCGCGCTGCGACCGAAGCCTCCACGGCGTCCATCGCGCGCGTCGCGTCGGCTGCCGCCGCGGCGGGCCGGGCGACGTCGGCGTCGGCGCACTCGCTGGCGTCGATGGCCTCCATGGCCTCGCTGTCGTCGATGGCCGGTCTCGCGTCGATGGTGCCGCTCGCGTCGCTCTCCTCGCTCTCGTCCCTCTCCTCGCTCTCCTCGCTGTCGGGGCTCGCGGCGGTGGATGGTGTTCACTGGAGCGACCCCTGGGACGTTGATGTGGTGATCGTCCCGTCCTCGGCGCGTACCCCCTGGAGCAACGACCAGGTGGCCGACTCGCTGTACCGGCAGGCGCGCGAGCGGATGAACCGCGGTGACTACAAGCGGGCTGCTGAGCTGTTCATGGAAGTGACGCGCCGTGCGGGGAAGGCGCCGCTGGCTGGCGACGCCCTGTACTGGAACGCCTACTCGCTCTATCGCGACGGTGGAACGCCGGCGCTTGGCGACGCGCTCAGCGCGCTGGAGCGGCTGGGGCGTGACTTCCCCTCACTGGCGATTGCCGGCGACGCCAACGCCCTCAAGATGCGCGTGTGCGGCGAGCTGGCGCGTCGGGGTGACGCCCAGTGCGCGGCGCAGGTGGCCACGAGCGCTGGCGGCACCGACGTGCGGGTGATGGTGACGCCGCGCACGCCGCCGACGCCGCGCGTGGCGCCGCCCCCCCGCGCGCGTGGCACGACGCAGGAGCAGGGGTGCCCGGACGAGGACGACGACGAGCGCATCGCCGCGCTCAACGCGCTGCTGCAGATGGATGCCGATCGCGCCCTCCCCATCCTGGAGAAGGTGCTGGCGCGCCGCGACCGGTGCTCGGTCTCGCTGCGTCGGAAGGCGATCTTCCTGGTGTCGCAGAAGCACGACGCGCGCGCCGCCGACATGCTGATGGGGGCGGTGCGCAACGACCCGGACGCCGAAGTGCGCGAGCAGGCCGTCTTCTGGCTGGGGCAGACGCGCGACGAGCGTGCGGTGGACATGCTGCAGGAGATCCTGCAGAAGGAGTCCAACGACGAGGTGCTGGAGAAGGCGGTCTTCGCCCTGTCGCAGCACAAGAGCGAGCGCGCCAGCACCATCCTGCGCGACCTGGCGCAGCGCAACGGCGCGGCGCTCAAGGTGCGGGAGCAGGCGATCTTCTGGCTCGGCCAGCAGCGGAACGCCGACAACGCCGAGCTGCTGAAGGCGCTCTACAAGCGCGTGACCGAGCCCGAGCTGCGGGAGAAGATCATCTTCTCGGTGTCACAGAACCGCGCCAGCTCCAACTCGCGCTGGCTGCTGGACATCGCGCTGGACGACAAGGAGCCGATGGAGATGCGCAAGCAGGCGCTCTTCTGGGCCGGGCAGAACCGCGGGCTGTCGATGGACGACCTGGGGGCGTTGTACCAGCGCGTGACCGACCGCGAGATGAAGGAGCAGATCATCTTCGTCTACTCGCAGCGCCGCGACCCGGCGTCGGTGGACAAGCTCATCGAGATCGCGCGCACGGAGAAGGACCGGGAGTTGCGCAAGAAGGCGATCTTCTGGCTGTCACAGTCGCGCGACCCGCGCGTGGCGAAGTTCCTGGAGGAGCTGATCGGATGATCACCACACGGCAGGCGGCGGGCGCGTTGCTGCTGGCGGCAGCGCTGGTCCCCCGCAACGGTGCTGGAAGGGCAAGGTGTCTCATCCCGCGTGGCGGCGGTGCGCGACGGGCAGGTGCGCTTCACGGTGACGCTGCGCCCCGAGGTGTGCGGGTCGGGGCAGAGCATCTGGCGGACGCGCGATGGCCGCTCGCGCACGAACTGGGGCGATCGCTACTCGCGCGACGTGGAGTACGACGTCGATTGCGACAGCGGGCCCGGGCGCGTGGTGATCGACAAGGAAGGCGGCGAGATCCGCGACCTGCGTTTCTATGTTGGAGGACGCTGGCGCGCCTCGAGCCGCGCCACCGACCTGGGGGCCGTCCCCGCGCGGGAGGCGGCGAGCTACCTCACGAGCGTGGCACGCCGCGAGGACGGGAAGGCGGGGCGCAACGCGATCTTCCCGCTCACCCTCATCGACTCGGTGGAGGTGTGGCGCGACCTGATGGCGCTGGCCCGCGACGACTCGCGGCCGCGCGAGACCCGCAAGCAAGCCGTCTTCTGGCTCGGCCAGCTGGCCGAGGCGCCCGCCACTGCCGGGCTCGACGAGCTGGTGGGGGAGGCGGCGCTGGATCGCGACGTGCGCGAGCAGGCGATCTTCGCCCTCTCGCAGCGTCCGAAGGACGAGGGGGTCCCCGCGCTGGTGCAGGTGGTGCGCACCAATCGCGACCCCGAGCTTCGCCGCAAGGCGCTCTTCTGGCTGGGCCAGTCGGGTGACCCCCGTGCGTTGCAGCTCATCGAGGAACTGCTGGCCAAGCGTTGAGCGTTGCTCGCCCCACGCGGGGGCGGCGCTGGATTGACAGCATGGGGCGGGACCGGCTACGTAGCGCCAGGGGAGCATCCGGCTCCCGGGCCCTCGATGCCGACCCGCCCCATGTCGCCTGACCTACCGGCCGCGCCCGCATCCGCCGAGGGCGCGGCGTCGCGT